>JBDHSY010000457.1:0-2946 GCA_039808405.1 Xanthobacteraceae bacterium | reverse complement strand
GCGGCGAAGCCGGCGAGCCCGGCATAGCCAGGCCAGCCGGCGCCGGCGAGCGCCAGCGCCACGCCGATCAGCACCACGGCCAGCGTGCCGAACAGCATCAGCGCCGCGTGCGTGCGTGCGCCGAACAGCCGCGCCGTGGACTTGATGCCGATCAGCACGTCGTCCTCGCGATCCTGATGGGCGTAGATGGTGTCGTAAAAGATCACCCAGGCGATCGCCCCGGCGTAAAGCACCAACGCCGCGGCATCGAGGCGGCCGAACTCGGCGGCAAATCCCATCAACGCGCCCCACGAGAAGGCGAGCCCGAGCACGACCTGCGGCCAGTAGGTGATGCGCTTCATGAACGGGTAGACCGCGACCACCGCCAGCGAGGCGAGACCGGTGCCGACCGTAAAGCCGTTGAACTGCACGAGCACACCGAGCCCGATCAATGCTTGCAGGACGAGAAACGCGGCCGCCTGCGCGATGGACACCTGCCCCGAGGGAATCGGCCGCGAGCGGGTGCGCTCGACGCTGCCGTCGAGGTGGCGGTCGGTGATGTCGTTCCAGGTGCAGCCGGCGCCGCGCATGACGACGGCGCCGATCAGGAACAAGGCGAGATGCGCCGGCAGGTGGCGCAAATCGCCGGCCAGCCCGGCGGCGAGCGCCGCCGACCACCAGCACGGAATGAGCAGGAGCCACCAGCCAATCGGCCGGTCGAACCGCGACAGCCTGAGATAGGGACGCATCCACTCGGGCGCGTGGCTGTCCACCCAGTTGCCGGTGGAATCGGCGACCCGCAGGGTGGCGTCGTTCATCGAAAGCCCCCTCGCCCGGCACTGTCGGCCGGGCTCCGCCTCATCGCTGCAGCACGTTGCCGGTCAGGGTGTCGAAGGTGCTGCCGCCCCGCGGCCGCTCGGCATTGGCCTGCGGCAGGGCGCCGGCGCCCAGCACCTCGCTCAGGCTCGGTGCCGCCGGCCCGCGCGGCTGCTGCTGCATCTGCGCGGCGGCGGCGCAGACCTTGCTGCGCAGTTGCAGGGTGTTCTTGTGACTGTCGCGGATCTGCTTGCCGACCTCGGGAGGAATGCCGCACCGCTGCGCGTTGCTCTCGACATACTTCATCATCTTGGCCTCGGCCTGCACATAGTCGCCGATCAGCTTGCAGGCTTCGGTCGGCGGCGCCTTGCGGTCGCTGGCCTTCTTGATGCGCTCGCCGCGCCGCTCGGTCTCCTGGCGCAGCGGCGCGAACTCCTTCATGCACTGCTCGCCGGCCTGCTGCTGCGGGGACGGCGCCGGCGTAAAGCCGCCGGTCACGGGCGGAGCGCCCTGGCTGAAGGCCGAGCCGCCGGCGGGCGGGAACGGCGACTGTGCGGGGGCGGCGGCCTGGTTCACCGGGGGAAACGGCGACTGCGACGGCGCCGCCGTCTGATTGACGGGCGGAAACGGCGACGGCTTGGCGGCCGGCGCGCCGTTGACGGGGGGAAACGGCGAGGAACTCTGTGTGCTGGCGCCCGGCAGCGGCGCGGGAAAGGCGCCCTGGGCCTGGGCCTCAGCCGCCGTGACGAGTGCCGCCACCGCCAGCAACGGGACAACCAAACGAGGGATGATCACAACGCTCCTCCGGCAAATCTCGGGCCTTGACAGGGTCGGCGACAGGCGACCGGCATCGGGCATCGCACGCCGGTATCGGTTCAACGCGGCCCGCGCGGCGTTCGGCGGGGAGCGGTCGCGCGCGCCCCGTCCTTCGATGAAAACCTTTACGATTCCGCTGCCAGCTTAACAACCCGGCGAATGGGGCGATTGCGCGGCGGCCGGCTGCGCCACGGAACCGCACCCCGCCGCAGCCAATGTATGCGGCTTTGCACCGGCGCGCCGCACGGCCTATGGATGGCCTCGATGCCGCCCGCCGATTTCGCAAGCCCCCGCCTGTTCGTCGCGCCGCCGCTCGCGGCCGGCGCCGCCATCGCGCTCGAGCGCAACCAGGCGAACTATCTCGGCAACGTGCTGCGGCTCGGCCCCGGCGACACGATCCTTGTCTTCAACGGCCGCGACGGCGAGTGGCGCGCCGCCATCGCCGGCCGCAAGCGCGCCGAAAGCCTGACGGTCGAGAGCCAGACCCGGCCGCAGGACGCCCTGCCCGACGTCGCTTACGCGTTCGCCCCGCTCAAGCACGCCCGGCTCGACTACATGGCGCAAAAGGCCGTCGAGATGGGGGCGCGGACGTTGCAGCCGGTCCTCACCCGGCTCACGCAGGTCTCGCGCGTCAACGTCGAACGGATGCGCGCCAACGTCATCGAGGCCGCCGAGCAATGCGGCATCCTCACGCTCGCCGACGTCGCCGAACCGGTGCGGCTCGACGCCTGGCTGGCGGGACGCGACGAGGCCCGCCTGCTGGTGTTCTGCGACGAAGGCGCCGACCTCGCCGACCCGGTCGCGGCGCTAAAGGCGGCCGGCCCCGACCATGCGGGTATCGACGTGCTGGTCGGCCCCGAGGGCGGCTTTGCCCCGGAGGAGCGCGAGCGGCTCATCCGCGTGCCCCGTCTCGCCCGGCTCGCGCTCGGCCCGCGCATCCTGCGGGCCGACACCGCGGCGGTGGCGGCGCTGGCGCTGGTGCAGGCGGTCAATGGCGACTGGCGCCGCTGAGAGCCCACCCGGCGCCGGTTAAACAGTTTTGCGGAACAGGGTCGAAAGCCGCTGCCCGGCATGGTAAAGGCCGGCGTCGCCGCCTGCCGGCGGCCTTACGGACTGTCAGGATGAAAACCACCGTCGTCGCGCCGATCGGCTCCGCCGCCTGGGCCAGCGCCTTCCTCACCGCTTTCGTCGAGGCAGGCTACACCCACGCGCGCCCGGCGATCCTGCAACCGGCCGAGCCGTTCCTCGACCTGTCCGGCGAAGGCATCCGCAAGAGCCTGTACCTGACCTCCGACCCCGGCGGCGACGACCTGTGCCTGCGGCCGGACCTGACGA
>JBDHSY010000456.1:0-2961 GCA_039808405.1 Xanthobacteraceae bacterium | reverse complement strand
TTCACCAAAAAGCTGGTGCAGTCCAAGAGCTCGTACGAGCACCCGCAGCCGCATGCCTGCTTCATCCAGTCGGTGAACGACGACCTCGTCAACGAGGGCGGCATCATGGACCTCTGGGTGCGCGAGGCGCGGCTGTTCAAATACGGCTCGGGCACCGGCTCCAATTTCAGCCAGCTCCGCGGCGAGGGCGAAAAGCTCTCGGGCGGCGGCAAATCGTCCGGCCTGATGAGCTTCCTCAAGATCGGCGACCGCGCCGCCGGCGCCATCAAATCGGGCGGCACCACGCGCCGCGCCGCCAAGATGGTGATCGTCGATGCCGACCACCCGGACATCGAAACCTATATCGACTGGAAGGTGACCGAGGAGCAGAAGGTCGCGGCGCTCGTCACCGGATCGAAGATCAACCGCAAGCACCTGCGCGCCATCATGAAGGCGTGCGTCAACTGCGAGGGCTCGGGCGACGACTGCTTCGACCCGGAGAAGAACCCGGCGCTGCGCCGCGAGATCAAGCTGGCGCGCCGCTCTTCGGTCGCCGACAGCGCGATCCGCCGCGTCATCCAGTTCGCACGGCAAGGCTACAAGGACATCGACTTTCCCATCTACGACACCGACTGGGATTCGGAAGCCTACCTCACCGTGTCCGGCCAGAACTCCAACAACTCGGTGCGCGTCACCGACGAGTTTCTGAAAGCGGTCGAAGCCGACGGCAACTGGGACCTGACCTGGCGCACCAAGCACAAGGTCGCCAAGACGGTGAAGGCGCGCGAACTGTGGGAGAAGATCGGTTACGCGGCGTGGGCCTCGGCCGATCCTGGCCTGCAGTATCACACCACGATCAACGACTGGCACACCTGCGCGGCTTCGGGCGCGATCCGCGCGTCGAACCCGTGCTCGGAATACATGTTCCTCGACGACACCGCCTGCAATCTCGCCTCGCTGAACCTGTTGACCTTCCGCGACGCGGCGACGGGCAATTTCGACATCGAGGGTTATGAGCACGTCGTGCGGCTGTGGACCGTGGTGCTCGAAATCTCGGTGATGATGGCGCAGTTTCCCTCCAAGGCGATCGCGCAGCTGTCCTACGAATTCCGCACGCTCGGTCTCGGCTTCGCCAATATCGGCGGCCTTCTGATGTCGTCGGGCATCCCTTACGATTCCGACCAAGGCCGGGCCATCTGCGGCGCGCTGTCGGCGATCATGACCGGCGTGTCCTACGCGACCTCGGCCGAAATCGCCGCCGGCCTCGGCCCGTTCCACCAGTTCAAGAAGAACCGCGAGCACATGCTGCGGGTGATCCGCAACCACCGCCGCGCGGCGCACGGCGAGCGCACCGGCTACGAGCTCATCGCGCAGCCGCCGGTGCCGCTCGACCTCAAGGCATGCGGGACGCTCGGCGCCTTCGGCGAACAGCTTGCGACCCATTCGCGCCGCGCCTGGGACAAGGCGCTGGCGCTCGGCGAGGCGCACGGCTACCGCAACGCGCAGGTCACCGTGGTGGCGCCGACCGGCACCATCGGCCTGGTGATGGACTGCGACACCACCGGCATCGAGCCCGACTTCGCCCTGGTCAAGTTCAAGAAGCTCGCCGGCGGCGGCTATTTCAAGATCATCAACCGCGCCGTGCCGGAAGCGCTGCGCGCGCTCGGCTACCGCGAAAGCGAGATCGCCGAAATCGAGGCTTATGCCGTCGGCCATGGCTCGCTCTCCAACGCGCCGGGCATCAACAGCGCGACGCTGAAGGCCAAGGGCTTCACCGACGAGGCCATCGCCAAGGTCGAAAAGCTGCTGCCGTCGGCCTTCGACATCAAGTTCGTGTTCAACAAGTGGACGTTTGGCGAGGATTTCATCCGCGATACGCTCGGCATCGACGCCGAGGCGCTCGCCGCCCCCGATTTCGACCTGCTCACCGCGGTCGGCTTCACCAGGCGCGAGATCGAGGCCGCCAACATCCACATCTGCGGTGCGATGACGGTCGAGAGCGCGCCGCACCTCAAGGCCGAGCATTATCCGGTGTTCGACTGCGCCAACCCGTGCGGCAAGATCGGCAAGCGCTATCTGTCGGTGGAGAGCCACATCCGCATGATGGCGGCGTCGCAGCCGTTCATCTCCGGCGCGATCTCGAAAACCATCAACATGCCGAACGAGGCGACGGTGGAGGACTGCAAGTCCGCCTACCTGCTGTCGTGGAAACTCGGGCTCAAGGCCAATGCGCTCTACCGCGACGGCTCAAAACTGTCGCAGCCGCTCAATGCCCAGCTCATCGCCGACGAGGACGACGAGGACGATGCGCTCGACGCCCTGCTCGAGAAGCCGATGGCGGCGCGCGCCGCCCAGGTCTCCGAGAAGGTGGTGGAGCGGCTGGTCGAACGCATCGTGGTGATGCACGAGCGCGAGCGCATGCCCGACCGCCGCAAGGGCTACACCCAGAAGGCGGTGATCGGCGGCCACAAGGTCTACCTGCGCACCGGCGAATACGACGACGGTCGGCTCGGCGAGATCTTCATCGACATGCACAAGGAAGGCGCGGCGCTGCGCTCCTTCATCAACAACTTCGCCATCGCGGTGTCGCTCGGCCTGCAATACGGCGTGCCGCTCGAGGAGTATGTCGACGCCTTCACCTTCACCCGCTTCGAGCCGAGCGGGCCGGTGCAGGGCAACGACACCATCAAGTTCGCGACCTCGATCCTCGACTACGTGTTCCGCGAGCTCGCGGTGAGCTACCTGTCGCGCTTCGACCTCGCCCATGTCGATCCGAGCGAGACCGGCTTCGACGCGCTCGGCCGCGGCGTCGAGGACGGCCAGCCGCCGCCCGCCCAGGGCGCGACGCGCTACCTGTCGAAGGGCCTGACCCGCTCGCGCACCGACAACCTGGTGGTGATGCGCGGCGGCGCCGACGACGCGCGCGGCGCGGGCTCGATCACCGCGATCGCCTCATCGGGCGCCACCGCGCGCCACGGCGAC
>JBDHSY010000455.1:0-2966 GCA_039808405.1 Xanthobacteraceae bacterium | reverse complement strand
CAAGCGCTGGTTCGCCATCAAGCCGATGAACTGCCCCGGCCATGTGCAGATCTTCAAGCACGGGCTGAAGAGCTATCGCGACCTGCCGCTGCGCTTCGCCGAATTCGGCGTGGTGCACCGCTACGAGCCGTCCGGCGCGATGCACGGCTTGATGCGCGTGCGCGCGTTCACGCAGGACGATGCGCACGTATTCTGCACCGAGGAGCAGCTCGCCGACGAGTGCCTCAAGATCAACGAATTGATCCTGTCCACCTATGCCGACTTCGGCTTCACCGGCGATCTCACGGTCAAGCTGTCGACGCGGCCGGAGAAGCGCGTCGGCACCGATGAAAGCTGGGACCACGCCGAGCGCGTGATGGCGACGGTGCTCGCCGAGATCGAGGCGCAATCGGGCGGCCGCATCAAGACCGCGATCAACCCCGGCGAGGGCGCGTTCTACGGACCGAAGTTCGAGTACATCCTGCGCGACGCCATCGGCCGCGACTGGCAGTGCGGCACCACGCAGGTCGATCTCAACCTGCCCGGCCTGTTCGGCGCCTTCTACATCGACGCCGACGGCGCCAAGAAAACGCCGATCATGGTGCATCGGGCGATCTGCGGCTCGATGGAGCGCTTCATCGGCATTCTGATCGAGCACTATGCCGGGCACTTCCCGCTGTGGCTCGCGCCGGTGCAGGCGGTCGTCACCACGATCACCTCGGAAGGCGACGAGTACGCCAAACAGGTGGCTGAGGCCGCGCGCCGCGCCGGCCTGCGTGTCGAGATCGACCTGCGCAACGAAAAGATCAATTACAAGGTGCGCGAACACTCGCTGGCCAAAATCCCGGCGCTGCTGGTCGTCGGCAAGAAGGAAGCCGAGACCCGCACCGTCTCGATCCGCCGGCTCGGGCGCGAGGGCCAGACCGTGCTGCCGCTGGCCGAGGCGCTCGCCGCCCTCGTGGACGAGGCGACGCCGCCCGACCTCAAGCGCGCGCGCCAGCGCGAGGCGGCGGAATAGGCACGCCGCTCGCTCCCGCGCGCCCGGAAAAAGATAAAGGGAGGAAGCTCTCGAAACTTCGATGCCCGCCGGTCAAACGCGGGCATGACGTGGCCCGTATGACTGGACGGATGATGACGATGGACAACGCGGTTCTCGACTTTCTCAAAACCCGCCGCTCGGTGAAGCCGCGCGACATGACCGGGCCCGGCCCGAGCGCGACTGAGCTGGAGACCATTTTGACCATCGGCGCGCGCGTGCCCGATCACGGCAAGATCGCGCCGTGGCGCTTCATCGTGTTCGAGGGCGAGGCGCGCAAAAAGGCCGGCGAGATCATCGCCGACGTTTATGCGAAGAAACATCCCGACGCCGAGGCGAAGGATATCGCACGGGCGCGCGAGAGCCTGACCGACGCGCCGCTGGTCGTCGCGGTGGTGTCGTCGCTGAAGTCGCACCCCAAGGTGCCGCCGTGGGAGCAGCAGCTTTCCGCCGGCGCCAGCGCCATGAGCATCGTCATGGCCGCCAACGCGCTCGGATACGGCACCAACTGGCTGACCGGCTGGTTCGCCTTCGACCGCGACGTGCTGAACGGCCTCGGCCTCGCGCCGGAGGAACACCTCGCCGGCTTCGTGCATATCGGCCGCGCCGCCGAAAAGCCGGAGGATCGCCCGCGCCCGGCGCTGGCCGATATCGTCACGCGGTTCTGATCGCACGATCTCGCGCGTTAGCGAGGTGTTGAAAACGGCTCCGTGCCCCGGGCGCGCTGCGGCACGAAGTAACGCCGCGCAGAACCGGGGCCGTTTCAACGACAGCGCTTGAGACGATCCCGGTTCTGCGACGCAGCGTTACACGCTGCATCGCGCCCGGGACACGGCGCGACGAAAACCGGACCGGGTAAGTTCAACAACTCCCTACCGCGCCAGCACCTCGACGTCGCCGTCGACGCCGTTGACGACGTTGAACGTGCGCTCGTAGACGCGGATCGTCATGCCCGCGCTTGTCGCGGGCATCCACGTCTTAACAACACTTCAGCAGGACAAGACGTGGATGGCCGGGACAAGCCCGGCCATGACGGCGGCGGAAGACATCTCTGCGAGCCCCCTACCGCGCCAGCACCTCGACGTCGCCGTCGACGCCGTTGACGACGTTGAACGTGCGCTCGTAGACGCGGCCCTCGTTGCGGGCGATGGCGCGATACTCGCCCTCCGACAGCACCACGTTCGGGAAGGCGCCGATCGATTCCTTGACGACGTCGCCGCCCGGCGTCAGCACCGACCAGGCGGTGTTGGCCATCGCCTCGCCGCCCTTCTCGCTGACGAGCTTGAGGGTGATCACGGCGGCGCGGTGCGTCACCGTCACGTCGGTCAATTTGCCGACCTGCACGCGGATGTCGGAGCGCACCACCGAGTTGCCGTCGCCGTAGTTGGAGATGATGTGATAGGTGCCCTCCGGCAGCATCACCACCTCGCCGACGCCGACGTTCGAGACCAGCGGCGCGCGCTCGCCGACGTCGAACTGGCTGCCCTTGTAGATGCCGAACGAAATCTGGTTCGGCGGAATCTTCGTCGAGCCGACGCGGCCCTCGATGCGCAGGCCGCCGGCCGGCAGGTCGAACAGTTCGCGCATCGTGTCCTGATGCAGGCCGACCGTGCGCACGGCGCTGGCAAGCCCGAGATCGACGTGGATAATGTAGTTGCCGGGCGGCAGCGGCACCTGCGGCATGGCACTGCGCTCCTCGCGGATCAGCTTGAACGCACCGGTCGCGGGGTCGGGCTTGTCGGCATAGATGCGCCAGATCAGGCCGCCGTTGATCAGCGGCTGGTCCTTGCCGAAACGGGCGGCGAGCACCAGCATGCCCTGATGCGGCGCGGCGGCAGCGGGCGGCAGCGCCTGCGTGGGCGCGGCGAGCGGCAGCGCCGAGGCCGGCGGACGGGTCAGTTGCGCCGGCAGGTCGGCCGGCGCCAACGTGCCGGAAGGCGGCGCGAGACTG
>JBDHSY010000454.1:0-2973 GCA_039808405.1 Xanthobacteraceae bacterium | reverse complement strand
TAGGGCTTGGTCTCGCGCCACCGCGTCATCAGCGCTTCGAGGTCGGCGTCGTGGCCGTCGGGCAGCACGATGCGGGTGGTGACGAACAGGTCGCCCGGTGCGCCGCGCGCGGGGAATCCCTTGCCCTTGAGACGGAAGGTGCGGCCGCCCGAGGTGTTTTTCGGTATCGAAAGCTGCACCGCCCCGGTCAAGGTCGGTACCCGCACCTTGGCCCCGAGCACCGCTTCGTCGAGCGTGATCGGCAATTCCAGCCGCAGGTCGTTGCCCTCCATCCTGAAGTGCGGATGGGGGGCGATCGTCACGGTGATCAGCACGTCGCCGGGCGGATGGCCGGGCGCGCTGTCGCCCTGGCCCTTGAGGCGGATCTGCTGGCCGGAGGCGAGCCCGGCCGGAATCTTGATTTCCAGCTCCTTGCCGGTCGGCAGCCGCACGCGCTTGGCGGCGCCGTTCGCAGCCTCCTCCAGCGTCACCGTCATCGCCGCGGCGATGTCGAGGTCGGGGGCGGTGAACGGGTTGGTCTCGGCCTCGAAGCGGGTGCCGCCGTGGCCGGTCCGCGCGCCGCGCATGCCCTGCGCCGCCGCGCCGCCGAACATCGAGTTGAGAATGTCCTCGAAATTGCCGCCGGAAAACCCGCCCTGCGGGCCGCCGCCCGAATAGCTGTACTCGAAGCCGCCGCCCGGCGTGGCGCGTGCCCGCCCGCCGCCGAAGCCGCCCTGCGGCCCGCCGCCCGGAAAACCCTGGAAGCGCGGCTTGCCCTCGGCGTCGATCTCGCCGGCGTCGAACTGCTTGCGCTTGTCGGCGTCGCCAAGAATCTCGTTGGCGGCGTTGACCTCGGCAAAGCGCGCCGCCGCCTTCGGGTCGTCCTTGTTGGCGTCGGGGTGGTGCTTCTTGGCGAGCTTGCGAAACGCGCTCTTGATCGCCGCGGCGCTGGCGTTCCGCGGCACCCCCAGAACCTCGTAGGGGTCGCGCATCCGTGGTCTCTCCTTGCGTGCTCCGTGAGATGGCTGCGGCCGGCCGGCCGCGTCGTCACGTCATCTGGGGTCTTCGTGGCATTTTTGCAACGGCGTGGGAAGCCGCCGTCGGGATTCTAGCTTCGCCGCCAGGCGCTCATGTCGCGGATTTCCCAGGCGCCCTTGGCGGATTTGCAGGCGGCGCCCTGCATCCAGGCTTCCTCGGCGCCGCGGACGTAGCTGGCGAGGAAATCGCGGCAGGTGCGGCCGTCGGCGGAATAGGCATTGGCGAGCGGCGTCACCGAGCCGCGCGCGCCGGTCGTGGGATTCTCCCAGGCCTGGCTCGCATCCTTGCCGCCGCGGGCCAGCACGTCGGCGGCGGCGACCCGGGCAAAGGCAAGGTCGGCCTCGGTCGGCCCGGCGGTGCCGATCGAGCCGGTGGTCTCGGTGAGCGCGGCCGGGTTTGCCGAGAACGTATCGAGGTGGGACGACAGGCTGCAACCGCCGGCGCCGAGCGCCAGCACGACGACCGCCGCGAGCCCCGGAAGGCGAGAGAGATTCCGGCATGCGGCGGATAGGTCTTTGGCCCTCCGTGCCCTATATAGGGGCCGCGTCCCCCGCTGGACCATCGAACGCCGCAACTGGAAGCTCCGCGAATGACCGATACAGGCGCCATCAAACACCAGGGAGAGTTAACGTCTGGTGATTTTACCGCCGCCACCGAACCGTTTGCGCTGTTTGCGGAATGGCTTGCCGACGCCGAGCGGAGCGAGCCGAACGACCCCAATGCGATGGCGGTGGCGACCGTCGACGCCGACGGCCTGCCCGACGTCCGCATGGTGCTGCTCAAGGGTTACGACGCCGAGGGGTTTGTGTTCTACACCCACCTTGCCAGCCAGAAGGGGCAGGAGATCGCCGCCAACCCCAAGGCGGCGCTGCTGTTTCACTGGAAGTCGCTGCGCCGGCAGGTCCGCGTGCGCGGCACCGTCAGCCGGGTCAGCGACGCCGAGGCCGACGCCTATTTCGCCACCCGTCCGAAGCAGGCGCAGATCGGCGCCTGGGCGAGCCGGCAGTCGCAAGCCCTGGAGAGCCGGTTTGCCTTCGAGCAGGCGATCGCCAAGGTCGCAGCCAGATACATGATCGGCGAGGTGCCGCGCCCGCCCGGCTGGGTTGGTTTCCGCATTACGCCGCTGTCGCTCGAATTCTGGCATGATCGGCCGTTCCGGCTGCACGACCGCATCGTCTTTACCCGCGCGGCCGATGGCTGGCACAAGACGCGACTTTACCCGTAACTCCGACTGGGGATGCAAGGCGACCGACGCATGGCGACACCTCCCGCGAACACCCCGCGACGCACGCTGCTGCTCACCGGCGCCAGCCGCGGCATCGGGCATGCCACCGTGATCCGCTTTTCCAGCGCCGGCTGGCGCGTCATCACCTGCTCGCGGCATCCGTTTCCCGAGCAGTGTCCCTGGGGCGCCGGCCCCGAGGATCATATCCAGGTCGATCTCGCCGACCATGCCGACACCGCGCGCGCCATTCAGGAAATCCGCTCGCGGCTGGAGGGCGGGGCGCTGCACGCGCTGGTCAACAACGCAGCGATCTCGCCCAAGGGGCCGGACGGCCGGCGGCTCGGCTCGATCGACACCGAACTCGACACCTGGGGGCATGTGTTTCGCGTCAACTTTTTCGCGCCGATCATGATGGCGCGCGGCCTGATCGAGGAGTTGAAGGCGGCGAAAGGCTCGGTGGTCAACGTCACCTCGATCGCCGGTTCGCGCGTGCATCCGTTCGCGGGCGCGGCCTATGCGACGTCGAAAGCCGCGCTCGCGGCGCTGACGCGGGAGATGGCGGCGGATTTCGGCCAGGTCGGCGTGCGCGTCAATGCCATCGCGCCGGGCGAGATCGATACCTCGATCCTGTCGCCGGGCACCGAGAAGATCGTCCAGCGGCAGATTCCGCTGCGCCGGCTCGGCACGCCCGACGAGGTCGCCAAGATCATCTATGTGCTGTGTACGGAGAC
>JBDHSY010000453.1:0-2976 GCA_039808405.1 Xanthobacteraceae bacterium | reverse complement strand
GCGGGTGTTCCAGCGTCAGCAGCGAGAACACGGCCCCCACCGCGCCCGCCGCCGACAGCGTGTGCCCGACCATCGACTTGTTCGACGACACCGGGATTTTCGTGGTGTGGTCGCCGAACACGGTGGAGACGCCGAGATATTCCATCTTGTCGTTCTCGGGCGTGCCGGTGCCGTGGGCGTTGATGTAGTCGATCTGCTCGGGCGCAAAGCCGGCATCGTCGAGCGCGTTGCGGATGCAGCCGATGATCGGCTTGCCGTCGGGGCTCGACCGGGTGCGGTGGAAGGAATCGGCGAGTTCGCCGCAGCCGGCGACGACGCCGAGGATTTTTGCGCCGCGCGCGGTCGCCGCGTCCAGGCTTTCCAGCACCAGCGCGCCGGCGCCCTCGGCCATCACGAAACCGTCGCGGTTCTTGGCGAACGGCCGCACCGCGGCTTCCGGCGGATCGTTCTGGGTGGACAGCGCCGACAACAGCGAGAAGCGGATCAGGGCTTCCGGGTTGACCGAGCCGTCGGTGCCGACGCACAGCGCGGCGTCGGTCTCGCCGCGGCGGATTGCCTCGACGCCGAGCTGGATCGCGGTGGCGCCGGAGGCGCAGGCGGTCGACAGCGAGATCGGCGAGCCCTTTGTGCCAAAGGTCTCCGCCAGCGCATCGGCCACCGAGCCGAACAGGAAGCGGCGGTGATAGTGCGGGTAGTCCGCCTTCGCGGTTGCCTCCAGCAGCGTGTCGTAGGTGATCTCGGTGCCGCGCGTCACCGCGCGCGCCAGCTCCTCGCGCTGCGGCCACTCGACCTCGACCGGCGCCACGGCGAGGAACAAGGGGCCCGGAAAATCGCCTTTGGCGCCGATGCCGGCCTGCGCGATCGCTTCCTCGGCGGCGAGGTCGGCGAGTTTTTCCGACAGGTCGGTCGAGGAGAACGGCTCGACTTTCAGGAAATCGACGGTGCCGGCCATCGTCGTGCGCAGGCCGTCGGTCGGAAAGCGGGTGATGGTGCGGATGCCGGAGCGGCCGGCGACGAGCCTTGCCCAGTTGTCGTCCTTGCCGGCGCCGAGCGAGGTGACGATGCCCATGCCGGTGACGACGACGACAGGCCGGCCGAAGGTATCGCGGGTCGCGCTCATGATGATCCTCTCATCTTGCGGTCGTTTGACGGCGCTATCCGCCAGACGAAGCCAAGGCTAACGCACGGCCTCGACCAGCGCCATGCCTTCGCCGCGCCAGTGCCCGGTGCCGACCACGACGATCTGGGAGGGTGCGGTGGAGCTTGCAACCTCGAGGCCGGTCGGATCGCAGGGCGCGAACAGTTCGCCGCGCGACAGCGACAGCGCGGCGAGCGCGAGCCCGAGCGGAAACTGTGCTTCGACGAGATGGCCGAAACGGGTGGCGGTGGCGCGTACCGGCGTGCCGGCATGGGTGGCAAGAAACGCCTTTTCCTCGGACGTCGCCGGTTCGGCGCCGGTCGCGCCGGTGATGATCGCGGCGTCCTCGCGCGCGCCGAGCCGGTCCCACAGCCGCTCCAGCGTCGCGGTCACCTCAGTGCCGCTTCTGCGGCGGGCGTGGTCGGCAACCACGGCCGAGAGCCGGGCAAACGGCTTTGCGCCGCGGGCCTCGGCATGTTCTTTCGATTCCACGACCAGGAACACGCCGCCCGAGCCGAGTGCGAAGCCACTCTGGCTGTCGCCGCCGCGCGCCCATACCGGGCGGAACGGCGCCTTCAGCGCAAAATGGCCGAACTCGTAGAGCATCAGCAGATCCTTGCGCTCGCCGTTGTGGGCGGCGCCGATCAGCGCGATGTCGCTTTGGCCGGAAGCGATGCGGGCCAGCGCGACGCGCGCGGCGTCGAAGCCCGCCGCCTCCTCGCCCATGAAGGTGCGCGAGGAGCCGGTGACGCCATGGACGATGGCGATGTTGCCGGCCAGCAGGTTGGAGAGCTGCGCCAGGAACAGCGTCGGCCGCAGGTCGCCCATCAGCCGCTCGTTGAGAAAGCCGGGCGCGACGTTGCCCTGCCTCTCGGTGTTGAGGATGCCGCTGTCGACCGTGAGATCGCGCTCGCCGCCGCCGGCCGCGACGATCATGTCGGTGCGCGCCAGAATCTCGGCATTGCCCTTGATGCCCGCGGAGGCCAGCGCCAGCCCCGCGGCATAGGTGCCGATGCGCTGCCACGCCTCCATCTGGCGCTGGTCGCCCTTTTTGGGAATCTGCGCGTCGAACGACACCGGCGCCAGCGGGTGAACGAGGTACGGCTTGAACGTCGTCTCGTCGACGTTGATCGTGCCGGCCTGAAGCGCCTGCCAGTGCGCCTCCGGCCCTTCGCCGAGCGAGGTCGCCAGCCCGATCCCGGTGATCCAGGCTTCGCGCGGCGCCGGTTGCGGGGGGCGGCTCTCAGCCATGACGCATCGCCTCCAGCGGGAAGCCGATCTTTTGCGCCATCGCCTCCATGTGGCTGCGCAGTTCCGCGTTCGGGAACGGCACGTGGCTGAAGGTGAGGGCGGCGTTGCAGGTGGTTTTGCCGCCGGCCTCGATGGCGACGTCGGTCATCGCGTAGCCGGAGCCTTCATGCAGAAGCCTGGCCCTGATCGTCAGCTTTTCGCCCGGGCTGATGAAGCGCCGCATCTTGGCCTCCTTCACCGCTGCCAGGAACGGCATGCGCTCGAAGTTGAGTGCGGCGATCAACAGCCAGCCGGAGGTCTGCGCCATCGCTTCGATCAGCAGCACGCCCGGCATCAACGGATAGCCGGGAAAATGCCCCTCGAAAATGGTGCTCTCGCTCGGTACGTCGGCTTCGACGGTCACGGTGCGCGCATCGACGTCGATCTCGGCGAGGCGGTCGATGAGCTGAAAATATTCGAGGCGCATCGGCGTCGTTACGCGCCCTTGGCGGCGACCAGTTCGTCGATGCGCGCGCTGAGGTTCTTCAGGACGAAATACTGCTCGGTGGTCGCCTTGCCGTCGTTGACTTCCTGCGTCCATTTCTCCA
>JBDHSY010000452.1:0-2980 GCA_039808405.1 Xanthobacteraceae bacterium | reverse complement strand
CCAACCGCATGGCCTGTTTCCATCATCCTCGCCGATCGTGACGACGACGTATCCGGCGCCGTCTTACGCCGATCGCCGCCCCGCTCGTTGATCCATGTCAACGGTACGGACGGCGGGCAGCCGGCGCCCTCACAGGCGGCGCAGCGCGGCGCCGGCATGGCGCAACAGCTGCCTCTTCGCCCGTTTGTAGCCGGGCGGTTTTGCCCGTTTGCCCGCCACCTTGCGAAGACGTTGCAGATCGCGCAGATCGCCGAGCGAGCGCTGCACGCGCCTGGCGAGCCGGCCGCTATCCTGCCAGCCGTCCCGCAACGCCGGGTCGAGCGCCGAAAGCGCGTCGACCATGTAACGATAGCGCTTGGCCTCGATCCGCAGGTCGTGGCGCGCGCGAGTGCCGAGCCGGCCGACGTCGCGCCCCTCGCGGGCGATGCGGCCGCGCCAGCGTCGCAGCTTTTGTCCGGCATAGGTCCGCAGCGGCTCGCTCCGCCGCGCCCGGCTTGCAGCGTCCGACCGTGCAAGCCATGGCCCCGCCGCGGTCCACGCCGCGAGCGCCGCCATCAGGTTGCGATAGCGCGCCGACCGCAGCGCCCTCGCAAGGCGCCGGCGGTGGTGCGCCTCGTCGAGCGCTCCCTCGATGCCGGCCCGCGCCGCCCAGTCGCGAAAAGCCTTGCGCCGGGCATAGCCGCGCATCACGTCGCAGTCGCGCACCGCGCCGAGCCGGCGGTTGAGCCAGCCGATGTCCTGCTTCAGGTCCGGCCATGCGGCGTCGGTCGCCATCGCGGCGAAGAACGCGCGCGCGGCGCGCAGCCGCGTCAGGGCGATACGGATCTGATGGATGGCTTCGGCATTGCCGACGCAGGCTTTTGCATGCTGCGTCCGGATGGCGGCGAGCGCGTCGTCCGCGATCCGCCGGAATGCACTCTCGCAATCGAGGCCCGCGCCCGGATCGACGGTACCGTCCGGGTGTGCGCAAGCGGTGGCGTTGCAATGCGACATCATGACAGGCGACCCTGCCGGTTCCGGCTCTCACCATAACACAGCCGCGTCGCCGGCGGTGGCGCCGCTCAGCCGGATTGCAGCACTGCGGCCCCGACCAGCGCGCCACGGCGCAGATCGGCCAGCGCCTCGTTGGCCCGCTCCAGCGGATAGGTCGTCGTGCGCGTGACGATGCCGGCCTGCCGCGCGGCGGCAAAGAAGTCCGCGGCATCCCGTCGCGTCAGGTTGGCGACCGAGACCAGTTGCCGTTCCTCCCACAGGATGCGGTAAGGGAACGACGGAATATCCGACATATGGATTCCGGCGCACACCACCCGGCCGCCCTTGCGCACCGCCCGCAATGCCAGCGGCACCAGGTCGCCGACCGGCGCATAGATGATCGCCGCATCGAGCGGCTGCGACGGCGCCACGTCGGAACCGCCGGCCCAGCAGGCACCGAGCGCGAGCGCCAGCTCCTGCGCCGCGCGGTCGCCGTCGCGCGTGAAGGCATAGACCGAGCGACCCTGCCAGCGCGCAACCTGGGCGACGATATGGCCGGCCGCGCCGAAGCCGTAGATGCCGAGATGCAGGCCCGCGCCGGCCATCGCCAGCGAGCGCCAGCCGATCAGCCCCGCGCACAACAACGGCGCCAGCGCCACGTCGTCGCCGGTCTCGCCGAGCGGAAAGCAGAAGCGCGCATCGGCGATCAGGTGCGTGGCAAAGCCGCCGTCGCGCGTGTAGCCGGTGAACTGCGGCCGGTCGCAGAGGTTTTCCGATCCGTTGCGGCAGTAGAAGCACGCGCCGCAAGTGGCGCCGAGCCACGGCACCCCGACCCTGTCGCCGACGCGCAGGTGCGAAACGCCTGGTCCCAGCCTGTCGACGCGGCCCACCACCTCGTGACCCGGCACGATCGGGTAAACGAGATCCGGCAATTCGCCATCGACGACATGAAGGTCGGTGCGGCACACGCCGCATGCCGACACCTTCACGCGCACCATTCCGACGCCGGGAACAGGGTCGGGCCGCTCGCGCAGAACGAGCGGCGCACCTGGCCGCTCGAGAACCATGGCCTGCATGGCGCGATCCTTTCGCAACGCTGCCCCGACGCTACGTCAGGCCGGCCGGCGCTGTTTGATCTTCATCAACGCCGCCCGGCCCGGCGCTTTCTACAATTCGAGCGAGCGTCTGCTACAATCCGTCCGACGCAAGGCATCTGACAAGGAGCGGCGCAGCGTGTCGGTCTATCGCCTCGATCACATCCTCGCGCCGCAATCGGTGGCACTGGTCGGCGGCAGCCCGCGGGCCGGCTCGCTCGGCGCGACTGTCCTGCACAACATCCGCAGCGCCGGCTTTGCCGGCCCGATCGGCATCGTGCATCCGCGCCATGCCGAGATCGCCGGCCTGCGCACGCATCGCCGCATCGCCGATCTGTCCTTCGTGCCCGATGTCATCGTCGTCACCGCGCCGGCGGCGGCGATCCCCGACATCGTCGCCGAGGCCGGGGCCGCCGGCGTCGCCGGCGCCATCATCATCAGCGCCGGCCTCGGGCGCGGCGCCGGCTCGATCGCGGAGGCGACCAACCGCAACGCACGCGCGCACGGGCTGCGGCTGATCGGCCCCAACTGCCTCGGCGTCATGGTGCCGCGCGCGCGGCTCAACGCCGGCTTCGCCGCCCACATGCCCGGCGACGGCCATCTCGCGCTGATCTCGCAATCGGGCGCCATCGCCGCGGCGATGGTGGAATGGGCAGCGCCGAAGCGGATCGGGTTTTCCGGCATCGTCTCGGTCGGCGACCAGCTCGACGTCGATATCGCCGACCTGCTCGACTTCTACGCGCTCGACGGGCGCACCCGCGCCATCCTGCTCTATGCCGAGCAGGTCAAGGACGCGCGCAAGTTCATGTCGGCGGCGCGGGCGGCGGCGCGCGGCAAGCCGGTGGTCGTGGTCAAGTCGGGACGGATGGCGCAAGGCGCCAAGGCGGCGGCCACCCATACGGGCGCGCTGGCCG
>JBDHSY010000451.1:0-2987 GCA_039808405.1 Xanthobacteraceae bacterium | reverse complement strand
ACGGTGGCCGATAGCGGTCGGTCGTCCTGGTCAGGAACGCCTTGATGCGCGAAACCTCAGCGCGACTGATCGCGTCGAGCTCGGCGATCTCGATGATCCAGATGCCGCGCATCTGCTGGGCTGCGTCTTTGCTGCCAATCTCGGCAATCTCGTCCGTGAACCACCCCGTACCAGCGAGCGTCTTGATGGCGCTCGACTTTTTCGTGCCCTGCGGCCCCTCGAGGATCAGCATGTGATCCGCCTTGACCCCTGGCTGCATGACACGCGCCACCGCCGAGATCATCCAGCGCGCGCCGAATACCCTATTGAGCGATGTATCCTCGGCGCCCAGATAGACAATCGGCCAGTGTTCCAGGCGCGACGTACCATCCCAGCAGACACTGTTGAGATAGTCGCGTACCGGGTGGATGGGCATCTCTCTTGCGACTGCATTGATGCCATGGCTGACCGTGATTGGGTTGACGTTAATTTCCCGGTGCTGCAGCCATTCAGCGCAGCGCACATCGTCAACTTCGCTCCACGCCCGTGGGAGGCTTGAAGCCTGCTCCCAAGGAAGCGCGCGCATAACCAGAATCTCCTGACGGAATTCATCGAACACCAGCGTGCCGGCGAAGACCTCGTCGTTCGACAGCGCGGTGATGACGTTGGCTTCGTTGCGCTCGGGCGTGCCGGCAAGATCGAGACGGAGCTGGGCGGCCCATCGTGGTCGAACTGGCTGCCGGTGGATGTCCCCTGTCGCATTCAGCCGGCGACGCAATTCGCCGACCTGCTTCTCGAGGATGGAAACCGCGATGCCGGTGGCGATTTTGATCGCCGCTAGCACCTGACGCTCGGGCAACGGTTCCAGCCGCGCCGTGACCAGCTGACCAAGCAAAGCACCCAGCACCGCGATATCGGGCGGCCTGGTCAGGCCGCGCGCGGCGGTTTCGAATTCGGCGACGGTGACGGGCGCTGCGGAATCAGGAAACGGTGCCGGCCGCGACATGTTATGCTCATAACCGGCTGCCGTTACGCCGTGACGCAGATCGTCATTGAAATCGTCGCCATGAAGCGGGTGGACGATACGGTTCGGGATGCCGGCGATGTTCAGCCGCTCCGCCAGGGCTGTGGCGGCCTGGATGCCCGTGTCACCGGCGTCAGCGAAGACGGTGATCTGCTTAGTGTTAGCTGGCCATTCCCAGCGCCGCAGCCCGTCGGCGGACAATGCAGCCCAGGTCGGAACACCGAAGATCGCCTGCGCCGACAACGCAGT
Source organism: Xanthobacteraceae bacterium (assembly GCA_039808405.1). Classification (GTDB taxonomy): domain Bacteria; phylum Pseudomonadota; class Alphaproteobacteria; order Rhizobiales; family Xanthobacteraceae; genus PRO6. The sequence continues at coordinate 1,735 of JBDHSY010000451.1, read as the reverse complement.
CTCGATGCCCTCGGCGATACCGAGGTGACCGTCCTCCGGTATGGGTGAGAGCCGCACCGACCCGCCGGCGATCGGGCCGAGCATCTTCTTGCCGACCGGAGCCTTCCCCGAACCGCCGTCGAGCAGGAACGTGCGATGGATGCCGCCGGTTGGCTCGCCCGCGCCATCGCGCACGCGCGCCACCATGCCGGACCAGCCGCGGCGCGTGTTGAAGTCGGCCAGATCCGGATTGAACAGAAGGTCGGGCGAAGCGGGATCGTGTAGACCGCGTGCTTGCAGATAGACCGCGGCCACAGTGCCGGCGAGCGGCACGCAGCTAGCCAGGATGCGGGTGATCTCGTGACTGTGATCGGGCGCGGCCGCCGCGGATCGCGCTGGCGCCGGCCGGTCCAGCCGGGCATGGCGCGCGGCTTCCTCGAACAGCGCCGGGGGCGTGAGCCCCGTACCGTAGTGAATCAGATCGATCGGACCTGCGCTCTCGCCGGTTGCGTGATCATATCCCCAGCCAGCACGCGGGCCACGCAGGTGAATGACACAGGAGCCCGCGTTGCGCGGTGCGCGTCCCGATAGATCGGCGCAGTGCAATGTTTTGTGGTCGGGCGACAGCCGCGCCTGCGGAAACAATTGCGGCAGCCATTCGGCTGCCGTGGCACAGAGCCGCTCGCGGATGTCGTCGAGATCATGCCGGACCGGCGGCTGCCAGACCTCGTTGAGATCGATGCAGGAGCTTTCCTCCATAACGTCGCCGATCAGTTTTCATGGGCTTGCGCGCAAAAATATCGAAGATCGATCGGAGCTCCATTCAAATCGATTGTGAGAGAGCGCATTTCATTGGCCTTCCAGCAGCGATCCTGCCAGGCGCAAGGCGGGTGCCACTCGCCGGCGCTTCGCCCGCCGCGGCAGATAGCGGAGGCCCTGTCGGCGGCCGCGCGCGGCAGTAGCTCTTCGGCCGTGCTCGCGCGAACAACCTGCACGGCGCGGTCGCTCGCACGTTGCGCAAGCGCGGCGTCGAAGGTCACGAGCTCGCAGTGGAGCTCCAGCGTGTCGCGATTGAGCGCCGTGAACAGCGCAGGATGAGGCAGGTCGAGATAGGCCTGATAGAGCGCGATCTGCGCCGCATAGACCGGCCTTGCCAGAACGACGCCGCGCTTGATCACCTCCTTCCACGAGGCTGCGCCGAGCGCCTTGTTCTCCCACAGCGCCGGGAATTCCATGGCAACTGGACCGCTGACCAGGCAGCCGTCGATGTGACCACGAAAGCGCCCGTTCAGGGCCGAGAAACCAAACTGCTGACCATCGGAGCGGGCGGTGCGCAGGTCAAACTTCGCAGCGCGCAGCCACGCGGCGACAATGTCCTCGGCGCGGTGCCCGGCCTCAAAGATGCGTAGCGTATTCGGCTCGAAGTCGCGGCCTTCGTCCTTGGGGACGCCAAGATAGTCATACTGAATCTGCCGCGGGCACTCGCGTCCAACTCCGGACGTGCCGACATAGCGTCGCGGTGGCTCAGCGCGATTGCGCTCCACAAGCGCGGCGTCGATCACAGCATTGACGGCAATGGCGACACCCGGCGGTCGGTCCGGTCGTGCATACTGGAAGCCTGATCCGCGGTTGAGGTCGATCATCAACGCACCTAAAACGGCACATCGTCATTGAGCGTCCGACGCTGCATGGAGTCCTGGAAACCGTCGATGCAGGCCTCGATGATGCGATCGATCTCCGCCGCACTGCGATCATG
>JBDHSY010000450.1:0-3008 GCA_039808405.1 Xanthobacteraceae bacterium | reverse complement strand
GGCTTCGCCGCGCATCTGTTCTGGCAGGTGCGCGCGCTCGACATCGACGATCCGGCCAAATGCCTGCGGCTGTTCAAGGCGAACCGCGATGCCGGCCTGATTTTGTTCGCCGGGCTGTTGGCCGACGCGGGCTTGCGCGCTCTCGGCTAGAGTCTGATTCAACCACGTTGAATCAGACTCACCGATTTCCTTTTACTCGAGCATGATCTTGTCCGAAAACCGGTTCCCACCCTCGGGTCAAGCCCGAGGGCAGGCTTTTTCGGGATCACGCTCTAGTCGCGCGCGATGATCTCGTGCGCGTCGCGATGCACCGCCATGTCCGCCAGCGATCCGCCGCCGCGCCGCCGCATCAGGACGCGCGGGTGGCGCCACTTGACGGCGTTGTGCCGCCGCCGCCGCGGTGCCGGCGGTCGCGTGTCGCCCCGCTCGTCGGGAATTTCCGGCAGCGCGAAGAACACGCACCAGACCCGCACCGCCTGATCCAGTTCGCTGGCGTCCGCCGTGACCAGCAGGGGAATCGACAGCGACGGATCGCGATGCGCCAGCACCAGCGTATGGTCGCTGCCGCCGCTGCGGCGGACGATGCCGACATAGTCGCTGACCGGCATCGAGATCGCCATCCGCATGCCGTGCAACGAGCGGCGCAGCACGACGCGCTTGCGGTTGAGTTCGACCTGCCGGATGCAACCGTCCGCCCGCGCGTCCGGCGCATAGAAGCGAAGCTGCATGAGAGGAGGGTCGGACCGCTGTGCGCGGCCCGACCCGGCGGGGTGATCCCCGCTTGTTGTTTGACGCCTCATAGTTTCTCCCCGCCGGGATTATTGTCCCGGTCGATGCGAGGACGATAGCGCGGGAGGCTCGGAATCGGCTTAACGAGGCTGGTTAACCGGCTGTCACCGCTCAGCCTTTGGCCGGCATGATTGACAAGCCCTTGCCGAGGTCTGAACAATTTCTTGCGAGGCGCGCTTGCGCCGCCGTCCGGTCCGCGCCAAACAGACGTTCGATCCGTTTCCCCTCATTCGAGGATCAGGCTTCGTGACGACTTCTTCGCCTCCTGCGCCCTCGCTCGCCTCCGCCGCGGCTTCGCTGCTCGACCAGTCGGCGCTGACCGATCTCGCCGAGCGCCTCGTCGCGGCGGCCAAGCGTGCCGGCGCCGATGCCGCCGATGCCATCGCCGTGCGCGGCATGTCGCAGGGCATCGAGGTGCGCGATGGCAAGGTCGAGGAAACCGAGCGCTCCGAAGGCGACGACGTCGGCCTGCGGGTCATCGTCGGCCGACGGCAGGCGGTGGTCTCGACCAACGATCTCACCGGCAACGGCGCCGCCGCGCTGGCCGAGCGCGCGGTGGCGATGGCACGCGTCGCCCCCGACGACGCCTATGTCGGGCTGGCCGATCCCGATCTGCTGGCGCGGACGTGGCCCGACCTCGACCTCGTCGATCCCGTCATTCCTTCCATCGACGATCTGGAGGCGCGCGCCCGCGCCGCCGAGGCTGCGGGGCTCGCGGTAAAGGGCGTGGTCAAGTCCGGCGGCGCGTCCGCCAGCCACGGCATCGGCGGCATGGTGCTGGTCACCTCGCACGGGTTTCGCGGCGCCTACCTGCGCTCGAGCCACAGCGTGTCGATGACGGCGATTGCCGGCGAAGGCACCGGGATGGAGCGCGACTACGATTTCACCGCGGCGCTGCACGCCGCCGATCTCGATGCGCCGGAGCGTATCGGGCGCACCGCCGGCGAGCGCACGGTGGCGCGGCTCAACCCGCGAAAGGTGGCGACCTGCAAGGTGCCGGTGGTGTTCGATCCGCGCGTCGCCGGCTCGCTGGTCGGCCATCTCGTTTCGGCGGCGAACGGCGCGGCGATCGCGCGCAAGGCGAGCTTTCTCAACGGCCGGCTCGGCCAGGCGCTGTTCCGTCCCGGCGTGCGGATCGTCGACGATCCGTTGCGCGTGCGCGGCCTGCGCTCGCAGCCGTTCGATGCCGAGGGTGTTGCGGTGAAGCCGCTCGCCATCGTCGACGACGGCGTGCTGACGTCGTGGCTGCTCGACTGCGCCACCGCCCGCGAACTTAGCCTTGCGACCACCGGCCATGCCCATCGCGGCGTATCGTCGCCGCCATCGCCCGGCGCCTACAACCTGCACCTTGCGGCGGGCGAGGCGACCCCGGCGGCGCTGATCGGCGACATCGCGCAAGGCTTCTACGTCACCGACCTGATCGGCTCCGGGGTCAACGGCGTCACCGGCGACTACAGCCGCGGCGCCAGCGGCTTCTGGATCGAGAACGGCGAGATCACCTATGCCGTCAGCGAGGTGACCATTGCCGGCCACCTGCTCGATATCTTCAAGTCGCTCGCGCCCGCCAACGATCTGGTGTTTCGCTACGGTATCAACGCGCCGACGGTGCGCATCGAGGGACTGACGGTTGCCGGACGCTGATGCCGGTCGCGCCGACGAACGCATCATGGCGCGCGATCTCGCGCTGCTCGCCGCGACCGTGCGCGAGGCCGGCGATCTGGCGCTGCGGATGTTCCGCACCACGTTGAAAAGCTGGACCAAGGGCGCGTCCTCGCCGGTCTCGGAAGCCGATATCGCGGTCAACGACCTGATCTTGCAGCGTCTCGGTGCCGCCGACCCCGACAGCGGCCTGCTGTCGGAGGAGAGCGCCGACGATGCGGGCCGGCTCGCCAGGCGGCGGGTGTGGATCGTCGATCCGATCGACGGCACCCGCGCCTATCTCGCCGGGCACGAGGACTGGACCGTCAGCGTGGCGCTGGTCGAGCACGAGCGGCCGGTGGCGGCGGCGGTGTTTGCGCCGGCGACCGGCGAGTTCTTCCTTGCGGCGCGCGGGCGCGGCGCCTCGATCAACGACGCGCCGATCCACGCGACCGGCGGCACCGCCCTCGACAGCCGCCGCATGGCCGGCCCGCGCGCGCTGCTCGAGCGGCTCGGCGCGCCGCCGGGCGCCGACATTCATCCCCGCATCGGCTCGCTGGCGCTGCGCATCTGCCGCGTCG
>JBDHSY010000449.1:0-3008 GCA_039808405.1 Xanthobacteraceae bacterium | reverse complement strand
GCCGTCCGCCTCGGTATCTCGGTTTTCGATGCGCCGCCGACCCTGCCTCAGTTGTCCCGCAACCTGACCACGTCAGCTGCCGAAGAGGCTTTCTCCCGAATCTTCTTCGGCAGCGCGCGTGCGCTGTTCGACGATTTTCTGCGATCCGACGAAGCGAAGGCAGTAATCGGGCCGATGGCAGTGGTAAGCGGGCAAGTCAGCCCGTCGACGCCCGGCACGCCAATCAACCTGATGATGCGGCCGCTGTCGATCGCCTCAGTGGCGCTTGATGACGGTTATGATCCGCGCCGTATGCCGCTCCGCGGTTCGACCGGTTTGCCGCTCGGCGGCATGGGCGCCATAATGGACGCAATGGTCAAGAGCGCCGCAGCGGCCGGTGTCACCTTGAAACGCGATGTGGTGGTGAGCCAAATCCGCATCCGCGGCGACCGGGTCGTAGGTGTCGCCACCGACGACGGTGTGGAGTATGACGCGCCGATCGTAATCTCGGCTATCAATCCGCGCACTACCCTCGTCGACTTGATCGAGCAGCATCCCGATTGGACCGAACTCAAGGCAAAAATCGATACCAAGAGCATGCGAGGCAAGGCGTTCAAGCTCATCCTCGCGCTCGATGCGATGCCGCGTTACGCTGCCGCTCGCGACGATGCCGAGGCTGAGGCGCTAGCGAGCGCGCAGTTCCGGATAGCGCCGACCCTGGATTATCTCGAGGAGAGTCACGCCGACATGATGCTCGGCCGCGCTCCGCAAAACCCGGTGATTTGGGGTCTTTGCCCGTCGATGACGTCGCCCGGCATGGCGCCGGCCGGCAAGCACGTGATGAGCATGAACATTGGCAATGCGCCCTATCGCCTCAAGGAAGGCGACTGGAAGACGGAGCGCGACCGGCTCGCCGTGCGTTGCATCGACACGATGGCGCGCTGGATCCCAAACCTGCCGGAAATTGTAAGCAACTACCGCTGCTTCGACCCGATCGAGTTCGAGGCGGAGTATGGGCTGATCGAGGGCAACATTACGCATGGCGACACGCTGCCCTGGAACCAGTTCTGGATGCGCCCGCTGCCCGGGCTTTCTGACTACCGCACCCCGACTAAGGGCCTCTATTTAAGCGGAGCCGGGACGTGGCCGGGCAATTTCGTGTCCGGCATCCCGGGGCACAATACCGCGCAGACAGTGTTGCGGGATCTCGCGTCCGGCCGAATAGCAGCGTCATCTACGCATAGAGTCTCGATGGCCGGCTGACTTGCTTGTCATAAGAAATCATACCTACAGGAGAGAATATAGTGGAGTTTCTCGTCAACATCCGTTTCAATTGGCCGGCCGACATCGACGAAGAAGTGCGTGCGCGCCTACGTAAGGAAGAAGTTGCGCATGCCGCGGAATTGGCGAAGCAGGGCCACCTGATCCGAATGTGGCGTGTGATCGGGCGGCGCGAGAACTGGGGCCTGTGGCGCGCTAAGGACGGCACCGAGATGCATGCGGTACTTTCGAGCTTGCCGATCTGGCCTTACATGGACATCACGGTAATTCCTTTGGCAGTCCACGCCGTGGATCCTGCTTCCCCTAATTAGGCGGCCGAACGCTTGACCACCCTACACGACGTCGCGAGACATGCTGGCGTATCGATCGCGACGGTATCGCGCGTCCTGAGAGGAGCGTCGGTGACGACTCCGGAGACGCGCGAGCGCGTACTGGCCTCGGTACGGCAACTCGGCTACGCGCCGAATCCAATCGGGCAGGCACTGAAGGCTGGGCATGTGAAGTCCGTTGCACTGCTCATGGGTGACATCGAGCAAGGGTGGTATGCATCGCTAGCCCGCGACATGCAGCTCTCGCTCGAACGTGAGGGGCTCGATCTCCTTCTGTTCAATCTGGGCCATAGCGATGAGCGTCTGAAAGAGGTCCTTGATCGCGCGCATTCGATGCGTTTGCGCGGTATCGCGATCGCTACTAGCGACGAGTTCCCGATACATTTGCTGGCGAATACGCTTGCCAAGCTGCACGATGCCGCGATTCCTGTCGCAGCTGTCGGACGCCAACTTGACGAATATGGGATCTATTCAATTTCGCATGACGACGCGCAGGCGAGTCGTGACGCCGTCAGGCATCTCGTTGGCCTCGGCAGAGTGCCTATCGGCTATATGAGCCGCATCAGCAAATCAGCCACAGGCAGGGTGCGCTTCGATGGCTACCTCAGGGGTCTCGCAGACCACCGGATCGACCAAGATTCTGAACTCGTCTGGGACATCACGGAATCTTATCGCTTCAAAGCCGGCTATGACACAATGAAGCGTGCCATTCAACGTGGGTTGAAAATAAGATCTCTAATCGGGGGTAGCGATGAACTCGCGCTCGGCGCGATCGCTGCTGCCCTGGACAGCGGCATTTCGGTGCCGGGGGAGCTATCTATCGTCGGGTTCGGTGGGCTGGAATGGGGTGAGTTCGTCAGGCCGGCTCTGACCACGCTCGACGCTTCGACCGCCGAACTCGCGGAGGCATTCTGCGCCTTCCTCCGGCAGCCCATCGGGTATCAACAGTCGCTTCTCATTCCGCGCAGATTGAAAGTCAGGGAGAGCGCATAAGGATGTCACCAGCGGACCTTCTGAGCATCATCGAGCGATTTGGAGTGACATCGCGCAGCAGCGCAGTGAGCGTTCACAGAGGTATGGCTTTTTTTGCCATTACCCCGAAGCAGCCTTACGACGGTGCTCTATCCACCGTCGAACAAGCAAGGCAAATGTTCGAGCGCGCCGACGAGAGGCTGGCAATGATCAGTTCCAACCGCGGCCGAATCTTGTTTTGCGCTATCCTGCTCCGCGACATCGCCGACGTCGCTGCATTCAATTGCGAATGGGATAGATGGGTAGCTTCTGAACCGCCACCCTCTCGGGCATGCTTTGGCGTGAAACTGGCGAATCCGGCGATGAAGGTCGAGATGATAGTCATTGCCACGGCAGGGTAAGGCAGCTGAATTTGGGACCTGCACGACTCCCGTAATCGCTGCGATG
>JBDHSY010000448.1:0-3013 GCA_039808405.1 Xanthobacteraceae bacterium | reverse complement strand
CGTCGAACCGGATCGGGCCGAAGTCAGTATAATAGCGGATGCCCGCACCCGCACCGACGCGCGGCGCGAACAACGAGAAGTTCGGCAGGTAGTCGGGATAGGCGCTGCCGGCATCGACGAAAGCCACCGCGCCGAACGACCGACCGATGCGCTGGCGCAATTCGACGCTCGCCTCGATGACGCTGGCGCCGCCCAGCGGGTTGTTGAAGGCGTCGCGCGGGCCTGCGCTCTGGTAGACGAAGCCGCGGACCGAGCCGCCGCCGCCAGCATAGAAAAGCTTGTCCGGCGGGATGCTGTTGATGTTGGTGGCGGGTTCAGTGCCAAAGGACGCGCGGGTTGCCAGAACGGTGCGTCCGGGCTCGGCGAGATCGAAGTAGCTGCGGCCTGTCAGGCGCATGATCGTGAAGAAATTGCTTGCCGCGCCGGCATCGACCCAAGGCGTTACGTCGAGCTGCAGGCGATAACCCTTGGTCGGGTCGACGTCGCTGTTCGCCCTGTTGTAGAGCACCGTCATCGGGACACCGATGAGGTTGTAATCCTGGGTAATGCCGTTGCGGGTGATCTGCGCAAACTCCGCGGCGAGCCCGAAACGCACCTGCAGATGCGGCGAGACGGTACGATCGAAACCAGCCTGAAACGTGATGGCGTTGCGGGTGTAGGCGTCCAGCACCTCGCGCAACGCTGCCGCTTCGAGCCGCGCGTCCTGGCCGGGCAGCCACCAGTCAGGTTTGCGGAAGGCCGCCCGAAAGGCGAAGCCCGTATCGAGGAGCGCGTTTTGCCCGATACGGTTGATCTCTGCTGAAAGACGCAGGCTTTCGGCCTGGCCGAACAGGTTGCGATGAACCCAGAAGCCGTCGACGGCGAAACCCAGCTGCGTCTCGTAGCTCACGCCAAAGCCGATGGACCGCTGCGGCCGATCGGTGAGTTCGACATCGATCGGTAATTCACCATTGGCATCGAGGCCGGTGGCCGGCCGAATGCGAACCGCATTGAACACACCCAGCGACGTGAGCTTGCCGCGCAGGGCATCGACCTTGGCGGGCTCGTAGGGTTCGCCTTCCTTGAAGGGCACGCGACGCTGCAGCCAGACTGTGTCGACTTTCTCGGTGCCGGAAAAACGTACCGGACCCATGCGCGCCGTCGGTCCGCTTTCGACGATGAAGGTGACGTCGGCTTCGCGTGTAGCGTGATCGACGATGACTTCGCGATCCTTGATCGCCGCCAGGGCGTAACCATGCTCTCGTAGTTGAGAGAGAAGCCGCTCCTGCGCACCGATGATCGCGCCGGCATCTGCCGGATCGCCGGGAGCCAGCTCGAGCTTGCTGCGGTCGATATCCGGCATCGAAACCATGGCACCGGGAGGGCGAATGACCAGTTGCCCGATGCGATAGCGCGGGCCGGTCTTGATATTGAAGGAAAACGAGATTGCATCGGCTTCGGGTCGGGCCTCGATCGCATCGAGGGCCGCCGCATCGGCAATCGGTCGGCCATCAAACGTGCCGTTCACCTCGGCGTCGTAAAAGCCGCGGGAGCGCAGTGCAGCGTTCACCCTCGCCAGTGCGGCCTGCGCGCCTTGCAACAGGGAGAGGCCATCACCAGTGAGCGGCTGATTCTTTTCGATGCCTTCGACGAGGCTCCTGATGTCCGCCTCCATGCCCTCGTCGCCGGACATGGTGAGCTCGATCTTGGCGGTTCGCGCCTGAGCGATTCCGCACAACGATGCCCAAAGCATCATCATGAACAGTGTCGTGCCCAACAAGCGCGCAAACGCACTTTTGCCCAGTACGGTGCGGTGTGGGGGGCAAACCGTCATCACCGTTACACAACGCCCCAGCGGTTATTTGGATGCAAGACCTTGGTGTGTGAAAACTTCATCTCGGCACAGAGTGAACGATCTCGCGGTCTGGCGATAATGGAAATGGGAGAATTCTCAATGGCAAGAGTGACGCGCACACTCCTGGCCGGCTCGGCTGCCATCGCTACGACAGCCGCTCTGGCGACCGGAGGTTACAGCCAGACAGAACGACCAGACCAAGAACCCTGGCGGCAATACGAGGGCCTTACGGCTCTCGAGATCCCATTCGCCAACGGACCGATCTCGATGGAACACGTGCCGCAGGTCTGGCTGAAACTCAATGGTGCGCGGCCACGTTGGTTCGGCATGGATACCGGCTCGACGGGTATCGTCACGTCGGCTGAGCATTTCACGCCGGGGCCGGGCGATGTGGCTCAGGGACCCGGGCGGCTGGTCTACAACAGCAGCGGCCGCATCCTGAATGGCCAACGCTATCTCACAGATGTGGTGATCCAGCGCGATGCTCACACGCCCGTCGCCACGGCGCGCGTGCAGGTCCTGCGTGTTACCCACATCACCTGCCTGGAGCACGCCCGCGATTGCCGACCGGAGCAGAACCCGCGCAATGTCGGCTTCATGGGCGTCGGCTTCGATCGCGATTCCGCGCAGGGCACCACTGTGTCGGAGCCCAAGAACCCCTTCGTCAGCCTTACATCACTGGCGTCGGGCCAGCCGGTCGGCCACGTACGTCGAGGTTATGTGATCACCCGCAACGGCGTCTATCTCGGTATGACCCCCGAGCTCACCCGCCATATGGCGTTCGTCAAACTGACGCCGAAGGCTCATCGTCCCGGCGTGCCGGACTGGAACGGCGCGCCTCTCACCATATCGGTCGATGGCCGAGAGGGACGCGGCACCATGCTCATGGATACCGGCATCAACTACATGTTCCTCTCGCCGCCCGCGGGAACCCGATTGGAACGCGGCCACGCGGCGCCAGAGGGCACGCGTATCGACCTCTACATGCCGGACAGGCAGCAGCCCCAGCCCGCACGCTATCATCTGATCGTCGGCCGTCGCGGCAATCCGCTCCATCCCGAAAAGGTCGAGGTGGTGAAAGACGCCGGCATTTTCGCAAATACGGGCCGCATGTTCCTGCAGGGCTTCGACTATCTCTACGACGCGGCAGGCGGCTATGTCGGATATGGCTGGAATGGC
>JBDHSY010000447.1:0-3016 GCA_039808405.1 Xanthobacteraceae bacterium | reverse complement strand
GACCGCGCGAATGGTGCCCGATGCCTCGTTGGTGAGACCGTCGGCGCCGCCGCCGAACTCGCTGGCGCCGCTGGTGGTCCAGGTGCCCTTGTTGGTCGCCAGATCGTTGAACGCGCCCTGGAAGGCGAGCCGGCCGGTCATGCGGCCCTGATTGGTCAGGGACGTCGCACCGGCATTGGCCTCGACAGCAAGGGCGGCGGCAAGGGCGGAGGCGTTGCGCAATTCGCCACTTGCGGTGACGGTGACGTTGGCTGGCGCCGCGCCTTGCAGCGCGAGACCGGCCGTGCCGCCCTGGATCAGCCCATTCGCCGTGACGGAGGTCGTACCGCCGCCGAAGTTTCCGGCGTAGATACCATAATCCTTGCCGCTGGTGTCGGCGGCCTTCACGGTGAGGCCGCTGGTCGTGGCGCTGTTGTTAACATAGATGCCGGAACTGACGGCTCCGGTCACGGCGCCGGTCGTCGTCACCGAGGTGGTGCCGGTGCCGTTGTTGCCGGCGTAAATGCCGTAGTCGCCGCCGCTCACCTTGGCGGCGGTTACGGTGAGATTCGTGCCGACGGTAATGGCACGGATGCCATCGGAGTTCTTGCCAGCAACGTCACCGCTCGCCGTCACGGTGGTTGCGCCGCTGCCGGAATTAAAGGCGAGGATGCCGTAATCATCGCCGCTGACGCGGGCAGCCGCTACGGTGAGGTCTGTCCCGTAGGCGGCGATATTGATGCCACTGTAGTTCGCGCCCGCAACATCGCCGGTCGCCGTCACGGAAGTCGTGCCGGTGCCAAGATTCGCGACGTAGATGCCGCTGTCGCCGCCGCTGACCTCGGCGGCGGTCACGGTGAGGTCCTTCGCGGTGGAAGCGTTGCGGACATGAATGCCGTTGTAGGTCTTGCTGGTCACGACGCCGCTCGCCGTCACCGAGGTCGAGCCGGTGCCCGAATTGGAGACCTGGATGCCGCTGTCGCCGCCGCTGACCCTGGCTTCGGCCGTCACGGTCATGTCGGTCGCCGACGTGTCGTTGACGGCATAGATGCCCTTGCCAAGAGTGGCGGCGACATCGCCTTTCACCGTCACCGACGTCGTGCCGGTCCCGAAATTCAGGACACGGATACCCTCGCTCCAGCCGCTCACCTTGGCGCCGGCCTCCACGGCAAGATTGGTGGTATGACTGCCGTTATACGCGTAAATGCCGACGCCGGCGGAAGGGCTGGCCGTCACATCGCCGGTGACGGTGATCGAGGTCATGCCGGTACCATAGTTCTCGGCATCGATTCCGTAGCGCCCGCCTGCAACCTTGGCGTCGGCCGTCACGATCAGGTCCTTGCCTGTCCCAGACGTGGGGGCGATCACGCTGCCGTCGCTGGCGAACGTCGCCGCGCCGGCGGCGATGGCCGTGATGCCACTGCCGCTCGCGCCTTCGACATCGCCCGATGCGTGGACCGAGGTATTGCCGGAGCCGGTGTTGACCGCGAAGATGCCGCTGTACTTGCCGCTGACGCTCGCGGCCTCCACCGTCAGGTCGGTGCCGTTCGGGCCGGTGACGCCGGTGATCAGGCCGTCGGGAGTGCTGGCGGTCTGTCCGTTCACGGCCAGCACGCCATAGGCGTCGATGCCAGTGACCGCGCCGGCCGCCGCGATCTTTGTCGAGCCAGTACCGTTGTTGACGGCACGGATTCCGGTGGCTCCGCCGTTCACCGTAGCAGCCTCGACGGTGAGGTCTTTGGTATTGGCGTCGTTGGCGACATCGATACCAATACTGGCGCCGACGACGGCGCCGGTCGTTGTCACCGTGGTCGAGCCGCCGGCCCCGGCGTTCAAGGCGAGGATGCTGCTGCCGGACGTGCTCGTCACGGAAGCGGCATGGATATTGATATCACGGGCCGTGGCAGCGTTCTCCGCGTCGATGCCCGTTGACGTGGTGTTGACCGAGCCACTCACGGTGACCGAGGTGTCGCCGCCGTTGCCGAGGTTGATGGCGAGGACGCCAAGTGTGCCCTTCAGCACGTTGGCCTCGACGGTCAGATCGCGCGCATTCGCTATATTCATCACGTCGATGGCCGTGGTCGTGGCTTCGACCGTGCCGGTCGCGGTGACCATGGTATTGCCGGTTCCGACATTGACGGCGTAGATGCCGGCGGCGACGCCGACGACCGTGCCGCTGGCCGCCACCGACAGATCCGTCGCCGTGCTGGTCGGCGACACAGGGGCAATCGAGCCGTTGGCGTTGAAGGTCGCCTTGTCGCTGTTCACGGCCAGGATGCCGTAGGCCTCAAGGCCGGTGGCGCCGCCGTTGACCACGAGGTCGAGCACGCCGTTATTGGCGTTGACGGCGACAACGCCGCTCTGGTTGCCGCTGACCGCACCGACCGTCGCAAGGATGCCGCCGCCGGCGAAGTCCGTCTCGACCTTCTGAACCGAGCCGTTAGGATTCAAGGTGACGGTGCCGGTGGTGAACAGTTCGCCGTAGCAATCTGCCGGCGTGCAGGCCGCGCGCACCGGCGTGGGCGTCGCCACGAGAGCCAGCACCAGCAGCGACGACGAGCCGAGGAGAACCCGTGAGCGGCGGGGGAGCGGGAAGCCGGGGCGGCTGTCGCGATGCACCGGGGGATACGGCCCGGCGGCCGCTTGCGGCGCAGCCGCGCCCGCGTTGTCACCCGCCGAAAGTTCTGTGCTCATCATCCGCCGCCCCCGAAATCCCACGCGGCCGGCGGACTCAAGCCCGCCAGGCTCACGGCTCGGCGAAAGGAGGCCAGATGACCGTATCGGCGCGCTATCGTCATTTGACGACTGTTTCGCCGCCCCCGGATGCAAAAAGATCGAATGTGGCGCGGCAGCTACAGCAATGCGCGACCGGGCGGGAGGCGGTCGGAGGTGCCGGCGGCGCGAAAATCGTCCCGGCCGCCCCGGCGCCCGGAAGCTTCATCAAGGGAGACATGTGGAAATTTTCCGACAGCGTGCAAAAGACCTGCGCGTTGCAGCCCGCCAGTTTCGTGCCTGTCGACGACTACATGACTGCGGA
>JBDHSY010000446.1:0-3045 GCA_039808405.1 Xanthobacteraceae bacterium | reverse complement strand
TCCTGCAAGATCGCGGCAAAGGTTTTTACCTCGCGCAGCAGTTCGGCGTAGGTAAACCTGGACACGCTGTCGGTCAGCGGGGAATCGTGGATCAGCGCGAGCTGGTCGGCGCGGCCGCCGGCGACGTGCCGGTCGAGCGCATTGTAGCAGGTATTGACCACGGCGCCGGCGAACCAGCGGCCGTACAGGCCCTGCGAGGCATCGAACACCCTCTTCGCCGGCTCGATCCAGTCGATGGCGCGCGCCGCGTCGGCCCAAAAACCCTCCGGGTCCTGCATCGAGCGCGCATAGACGTCGTGATAGCGGCTGGCGGGATGAATGTTCATGGCGAAACCTCCGGCACGTATCTTATGGCCGCGTCCGTGGAAAGCACAGGGGGAGACGGCGGCTGCGCGGCGCACGATCGCCGCGCCTTCCGCATGAACCGCCCGCGCCGCCGTTGCAAGCCGGGATGGCTACGCCCTTCGGCTAAGGGCCCCTAAAGGAGCGCCGCCACGCCCTGCGCTGTCATCTAATCGTCTGAAATCGCTTGATAATTCTCAGTCCGTTATTTTGACTGCACGGCCCCGGCCGCAATCTGGTATTTGCAGGCGATTATGTTTGCACTCGAACTCGGGATCGTCACGGTCCTGATCGTCCTCAACGGCCTGCTCGCGATGTCGGAGCTGGCCATCGTCTCATCTCGCCCGGCGCGCCTCGCCGGGCTCGCCGAAAAAGGCGTCAAGGGCGCGCGCCGCGCGCTGGCGCTCGCCTCCGATCCCGGCAAATTCCTTTCGACGGTGCAGATCGGCATCACGCTGGTCGGCGTGTTGTCCGGCGCGTTTTCCGGCGCCACGCTCGGCCAGCGACTGAGCCAGCGGCTGATGGAGATGGGGCTGGCCAAGGGGCTGGCCGATACGCTCGGCGTCGGCGCCGTGGTCGGCATCATCACCTATGCCTCGCTGATCGTCGGCGAGCTGGTGCCGAAGCAGATCGCGCTGCGCAACCCGGAATTGGTGGCGGTCAAGGTGGCGCCGGCGATGACGTGGCTGGCGCGCTTCTCCTCGCCGGTGGTGTGGCTGCTCGACGTGTCGGGCAAGCTGATCCTGCGCGCGCTCGGGCAGGGGGGCGAGACCGACGAGAAAGTCACCGAGGACGAGATCCGCCGGCTGCTGCGCGAGGCCGAGGATGCCGGCGTGCTCGAGCCCGGCGAGAAGGAGATGATCGCCGGCGTGATGCGGCTCGGCGACCGCCCGGTCGGCGCGGTGATGACGCCGCGCCCCGAGGTCGATCTGATCGATCTCGCCGAGCCGCCGGAGACGATCCATGCCGCCATCACGGCGAGCCCGCACTCGCGCCTGCCGGTGTTCGACGGCAACCGCGACGATGCGCTCGGCGTGGTGCAGGCCAAGGACCTGCTCGACGCCTGCATGGCCGGCGCGATGCCGGATATCCGCACGCTGGTGCGCGAGGTGCCGGTCATCCCGGAATCGGCGGACGCGCGCGACGTGCTGGCGATCCTGCGCTCATCGCCGGTGCATATGGGGCTGGTGCACGACGAGTACGGCAGCTTCCAGGGCGTGGTGACCAGTGCCGACATCCTGGAATCGATCGTCGGCAGTTTTCACACCGAGGAAGGTCCGGCGGAGATGCCGGCGATCAAGCGCGCCGACGGCTCCTACCTGATCCAGGGCTGGATGCCGGCCGACGAGTTCGCCGACCTGCTCGGCATTCCGATCCCGCTGTCGCGGCCCTATCACACCGCCGCCGGCTTCATGCTGCAGAATTTCGGCGCGATCCCCAAGGCCGGCGACAGTTTCGACGCCCACGGCTGGCGCTTCGAGGTGGTCGATCTCGATGGCCGCCGCATCGACACGGTGCTGGCGACCAAGGTGGCGCAGGCGCGGCGCGCGATCTAGGGTCCGGCCCCGCTGCGGACTCGTCGGTTATCTTTTTGTTTGAGCATGATCTTGGCCGAAAACCGGTTCCCACCATCGAGTCAAGACCGAGGGCAGGCTTTTTCGGGATCATGCTCTAATCGTCCGCGTCCTGCTGCGGGCGGCCGAACAGTTGCACGATGCCGGGGGTCGCCAGCGACACCACGATGAAGCGCGCGAGATGATGCGCGCCGACGAACACCGGGTCGATGTGCAGCGTCAGCGCCAGCGCCAGCATCGCGTCGATGGCGCCCGGCGCGATGGCGACGATGACGTCGGCAAAGCGCACCGGGGCGATGACGAGGGCGATGGCGACGAATACGGCCGAGATCGCCAGCGCCACCGCGAACGAGCCGAGCGAGGCCGCGAGATAGCCGAGAATGGTGCGCAGCCGGAGCCGGGCGAAGCGCGTGCCGATCAGCGCCCCGATGCCGATCAGCGCCGCCGCGCGGCCGCCGTCCGGCAGTCCGCCCTCGATCCAGCCGCCGCCATGCAGGATCGCCGAGGCGAGCATGGCGCCGAACATCCAGCCTGCCGGAAACCGCACCCATCGCAACAGCCAGCCGGTGGCCACCGCCGCCAGCGCCAGCACGAAAAGCGCGCCCGGCCCGGCCGCGCCCGAGACCGGGCGGGGCGCCGCGTCGTGGGCGAGCCCTGCGGCCGCCAGCAGGAGCGGCAGGCCGGCGGTGAGCAGGATGACGCGCACCGTCTGCACCACGGCGATGGCCGGCACGTCGGCGTTTCTGTCGTGCGCGATGATGATGATCTGCGACAGCGCGCCGGGACTGCCGGCGAGCAGCGCCGAGGTGCGGTCCCAGCCGTGCAGGCGTTGCAGGTAGAGGCTTGAGCCGAACGTCGCGCCGAGCGTGGCGAGCGCGAGCAGCGCCAGCGTCACCGGGTAGGCGGCGAGGTTGGCCAACAGGTCGTGGGTCACCATCGAGCCGAGCGAGATGCCGAGCACGACGAGGATGCTCTGCGCGACCGGCGCCGGCAGCCGCAGCGGGCGCCCGGCGATGGCGGCGACGCCGACCGCGATCATCGCGCCGGAGATCAGCCCGCCCGGCAGCGCCGCCGCGGCGAAGGCGCGGCCGCCGGCGGCGCCGATGGCGAGCGTTTCGCCGGTGATCAG
>JBDHSY010000445.1:0-3051 GCA_039808405.1 Xanthobacteraceae bacterium | reverse complement strand
CACTGGCAGTGGCATGGGCAACCTACCTGCACTGTGAAAACCGGGGGGCCGAAGACGCCTGCGGTGTTTGCGCCGCCTCAACGTTGCCGGCGTCGGGCCGTGCAACTGTAGCCCGGCCCGACGCTCCGTCGCTGCCGGACCCTTCATGCACCAGCGCCGTCTCCCGCCGTTTCCCGATCTCGGTTCTTTCCTGTCGTTTCTGGCGGACAGGGGAGAGCTGCGGACGGTCGCCGCACCGGTTGCCATGCGTCTCGAACTGACCGAACTTCACCGCAAGGTCATCGCCGCCGGCGGCCCCGCGCTGCGGCTGAGCCAGGCGCAGGTTGGGACCGATGCCGCCTCGCCCCTGCCGGTCGTCGCCAATCTGTTCGGCACGCCGGAGCGGGTGGCGTGGGGACTGGGCACCCATCCCGACGGGCTCGGCTCGCTCGGTGAATTGCTCGCCTGGATGCGCGCGCCGCAGCCGCCGCGCAGCCTTGGCGAGGTGCGGCGGCTGTGGCCCGCCGCCCGCACCGCCTTTCAGGCCCGCCCGCGGATCGTCGGTGCCCCACGCGAATGGCGCGATGGCGCGGCGGATTTTGCGCGACTTCCGGTGCAGACCTGCTGGCCCGGCGATGCCGGTCCACTGATTACATGGCCGCTGGTGATCAGCCGCCCGCCCGGCCCTGACGATCCCGCCGCCTACAATGTCGGCGTCTACCGGATGCAGGTGATCGGCCGCGACCGCGCCATCATGCGCTGGCTGCCGATGCGCGGCGGCGCCGCCCATCACCGCCTGTGGCAGGCGGAGAAAAGCGAGATGCCGGTGGCGGTGGTGATCGGAGCCGATCCGGCGCTGCTGTTGGCCGCCGTGATGCCGGCCCCTGAAGGGGTGTCGGAGCTGGCGCTGGCCGGTATCGTCAGCGGTCGTCGCGTCGGGCTCGCGCCATGCCGGGAGATCGCGCTGCATGTGCCGGCGGGCGCGGAGATCGTTCTTGAGGGCACCGTCTCGCTCACCGAAACAGCGCTCGAGGGGCCGTTCGGCGACCATACCGGCTATTACAACGCGCCGGCGCGCTATCCGGTGTTCACGCTGAAGGCGATACGTATGCGCGAGGATGCGCATTACCTCACCACCTTCACCGGCCGCGCGCCCGACGAGCCGTCGGTGATCGGTGCGGCGCTGCTCGACGTGTTCAAGCCGCTGTTGCGCCAGCAGCTGCCGGAGATCGTCGACGTCTGGCTGCCGCCCGAAGCCTGCTCCTACCGCATTGCGGTGATCGCCATCGCCAAATCCCATGCCGGGCAGGCGCGGCGGACGATGATGGGATTCTGGTCGCTGTTGCCGCAGTTCTCGATGACAAAAATGCTGATCGTCGTCGATGACGACATCGACATCCGCTCCTGGCCGGACGTGATGTGGGGGGTTGCCACCCGCATGGATCCCTCGCGCGACCTGCTCGTGGCCGAGCGGACGCCGATCGATCAGCTCGATTTCGCCTCGCCCCTGGAAGGGCTGGGCGGCAAGCTCGGCATCGATGCCACCCGCAAGATCGGCGCCGAGACGAGCCGCGACTGGGGCGAGACGATCGTCATGGACTCTGCCGTCGAGAAGCAGGTTCGCAGCCGCTGGCAGGAGTTTTTTCCGGAGGACGCATGCGCAAGCGTCTGATCGTCGGCGTCACCGGTGCGTCCGGCGCGGTGCTCGCCCGCGAGACCCTGCGCCAATTGGCCGGCCGCGGTGTCGAGACCCATCTCGTGGTGTCGCGCGGCGCGCGCGTCACCATCGCCCACGAACTCGGCCCCGGCGGCCTCGTCTCCTTGAGCGGTATCGCCGATCACAGCTATTCCGAGCAGGAGCTGGCCGCGCCGATCGCCAGCGGTTCGTTCCCAACCAGCGGGATGATCGTGGTGCCGTGCTCGATGCGCAGCCTCGCCGCCATGGCGCATGGCCTTGGCGACAACCTGCTGACGCGCGCCGCCGACGTGGTGCTGAAGGAAAAGCGCCGGCTGGTGGTCGCCCCCCGCGAGGCGCCGCTGCACGAGGGCCATCTCGATGCCATGCTGCGGCTGGCCCGGCTCGGCGCGGTGATCGCGCCGCCGGTGCCACCGTTCTATGCGGCGCCGATGACGGTCGAGGACATCGTGCGCGAAATCGCGGCGCGGCTGATCGGCTGGGCCGGCATCGATCCGGGCGAGGCGATGACGCGCTGGGGTGAGCGCCATTTCTCTTCCTCTCCCTTCCCCCCCTAGCGGGGGAGGGATAAAGGATGAGGGCGATGCCGGATGAAGTCCGGCCCTGACGAACGGCGATCAGTCGTACACCGCACGGCTTTGGCGTTCCTCTTTGCGCCAGAGCAAACTCCGTCCGTTTGCGCGCGATAGGATACCGCCGGTTTCGGGCAGGCGGGGACGCGGCCATGCGGGATGGCGACGAGATGAGCTTGCCGGCGTTTGCCCGGCGGATGTTGCCGCCGTTTGCCGGGCTGCCGCTGGGGCCGTTCCTGACCCTGTCGCTGCGCTCGCTGGCGCGGCGGCGGCCGCAGATTTTCGAGCGGCTCGGCGACCATCGTCGCGCGCGTTACCTGATCGATCCGACCGACCTGCCGTTTGCGTTCTGCGTGGTGCCGGACGGCGCCGCCGCCACGGTGCGCGTCGTCTTCCGCAGCGCGGAGACGCCGTCCGACGTGGCGATCCGCGGTCCCATCCTGGTGCTGCTCGGCGTGCTCGAAGGCGCGCTCGATGGCGACGCGCTGTTCTTCCATCGCGCGATCTCGGTCACCGGCAGAACCGAGGCGGTCGTCGCGCTGCGCAACGCCATCGAAGACGCAGAACTTCGCCCCTCCGACCTGCTCGGTCTGACCGGCGTTCTTGGCCGGTTTGCCGATGCCGGCGTCCTCGGCGGGCTCGACATGGCGCGGCGGGTGACGGCAACGGCGGCCCCGGCGCGCAGGGAGTTCGAGGCATGAGCGCGCAGCGCCGCATGGAGCTGGTCTGTCCGGCGGGCACGCCGGCGACCTTGCGGGCGGCGGTCGCGGCCGGCGCCGATGCCGTCTACTGCGGGTTCAGCGA
>JBDHSY010000444.1:0-3069 GCA_039808405.1 Xanthobacteraceae bacterium | reverse complement strand
CATCGACCTGCGCTTCGGCCTCGACCCGGTCGGCACCGCCGCCGCCGCGGGCGGCAGCGCGGGCGCAGGACCGGAGTTTGCAAAGGCGTTCGCCGGCACGGTGCGCGAATTGAGCGAGGCCGGGTTCAAGGGGCCGTTCGCGGCTGCCGACGGTCGCGTCGTCCACGACGCCGGCGGCGCGGAGGCGCAGGAGCTGGCGTTCGTGCTCGCCACGCTCGTCGCATATTTGCGCGCGCTGGAGGACGCCGGCCTGCCGCTGGAGGCGGCGCGGGCCGCGCTTTATGCACGGCTCGCCACCGACGCCGACCAGTTCCTCACCATCGCAAAAGTCCGCGCGCTGCGGCTGTTGTGGGCACGCACCGAAACGGCGTGCGGGCTGGCGCCTGCGCCGTTGTTCGTCGCCGCCGACACCGCATGGCGCATGCTGACGCAGCGCGACCCCTACGTGAACCTGCTGCGCGCCACCATCGCCACCTTTTCGGCCGGGCTCGGCGGGGCCAACGCCATCACGGTGCTGCCGCATACGCTGGCGCTCGGGCTGCCGGACGCCTTCGCGCGGCGGCTTGCGCGCAACACGCAGCTCATTTTGCTGGAAGAGTCCAACCTCGCCCGCGTCAGCGACCCGGCCGCCGGCAGTGGCGGCATCGAGGACCTGACGCAACAGCTTTGCGCCGCTGCGTGGGCCAAGTTCCAGGCCATCGAAACGGCCGGCGGCGTGGTCGCGGCGCTGTCGCAAAACCTGATCCAGCGCGAGGTGGCGGAGGTGCGCGCCGCGCGCGACAAAAACATCGCCAGGCGCCGCGACGTGCTGACCGGCGCCAGCGAGTTTCCCAACCTACACGAGGACACAGCCGCCGTGCTCGCGCCGGCGCCGGCGCCGACCGCCGCGCCGCCGCGCGCCGCGATGGCCGTTACGTTCGATGCGCTCGCCGCCATCCGCCTCGCCGCGCCGTTCGAGCATTTGCGCGATCGCTCGGATGCGATCCTGCGCGACACCGGCGCGCGGCCAAAGGTGTTCTTGGCCAATCTCGGCACGGCGGCGGATTTCACCGCGCGCGCGACGTTCGCCAAAAGTTTCTTCGAGGCCGGCGGCATCGAGGCGGTCGGCAACGAAGGCGTCACGGATGCGGCAGCGCTTGCCGCCGCCTTCACCGCCTCCGGGGCGAGCCTCGCCTGCCTGTGTTCCTCCGATACCGTTTACGCCGCGCAGGCAACCGGGGCCGCAACGGCCCTTCACAGCGCCGGCAGCCGCCATATCTATCTGGCAGGACGCCCAGGCGAGCACGAGGCGGCGTTCCGCGACGCCGGCATCGGCACCTTCGTCTTTGCCGGCTGTGATGCGCTGGCGACGCTCCGCTCCGCCTATGACGCCATCGGCGCGCCGGCGGACACGCAACGGAAGTCATGACCATGAGCAGGATCCCCGATTTTTCCAGCATGGCTTTCGAGGCCGCCGCCATGGCTTTCGAGCCCGCCGCGCCGGGCGGCCCGGCCGAGCCGTGGCTGACCCCGGAGGAGATTCCGGTCAAGCCGCGCTACCATGAGGCCGACCTCAAGGGCATCGATTTCCTCGATACCTGGCCGGGCATTCCGCCTTACCTGCGCGGCCCCTACCCGACCATGTACGTCAACCAGCCGTGGACCGTGCGGCAATATGCCGGCTTCTCCACGGCGGAAGATTCCAACGCCTTCTACCGGCGCAACCTCGCCGCCGGGCAGAAGGGCCTGTCGGTCGCCTTCGACCTCGCCACCCATCGCGGCTACGACTCGGACCATCCGCGCGTCGCCGGCGACGTCGGCATGGCGGGCGTCGCGATCGATTCCATCTACGACATGCGCACGCTGTTCGCCGGCATCCCGCTCGACAGGATGAGCGTGTCGATGACCATGAACGGCGCGGTGCTGCCGATCCTCGCGCTCTACGTCGTCGCGGCGGAAGAACAGGGCGTGCCGCCAGAAAAACTCTCGGGCACCATCCAGAACGACATTCTCAAAGAGTTCATGGTGCGCAACACCTACATCTATCCGCCGACGCCCTCGATGCGGATCATCTCCGACATCTTCGCCTTCACCTCGCAGAAAATGCCGAAGTTCAACTCGATTTCGATCTCCGGCTATCATATGCAGGAAGCTGGCGCGACGCAGGACCTCGAACTCGCCTATACGCTCGCCGATGGCGTCGAATATGTCCGCGCCGGCCTGGCCGCCGGTCTCGACATCGACCGCTTTGCGCCGCGGCTGTCGTTCTTCTGGGCCATCGGCATGAACTTCTTCATGGAAGTGGCCAAGATGCGCGCGGCGCGGCTGTTGTGGGCCAAGCTGATCAAGCAGTTCGACCCGAAGGATCAGCGCTCGCTCTCCTTGCGCACCCATTGCCAGACGTCTGGCTGGTCGCTGACCGCGCAGGACGTGTTCAACAACGTGATGCGCACCGCGGTCGAGGCGATGGCGGCGACGCAGGGCCACACCCAGTCGCTGCACACCAACGCGCTCGACGAGGCCTTGGCGCTGCCGACCGACTTTTCCGCGCGCATCGCCCGCAACACGCAACTGTTCCTGCAGCAGGAGAGCGGCACCACCCGCATCGTCGATCCGTGGGGCGGCTCGTTCTTCGTCGAGCGGCTGACGCACGACCTCGCCGTCAAGGCATGGGGCCACATTCAGGAGGTCGAGGCGCTCGGCGGCATGGCCAAGGCCATCGAGGCCGGCGTGCCGAAACTGCGGATCGAGGAAGCTTCCGCGAAGACGCAGGCGCGCATCGATTCCGGCAAGCAGGCCGTGATCGGCGTCAACAAGTACAGGCCGACCAGCGAAGCCCCGATCGACGTGCTGAAAGTGGACAACACCACGGTGCGGCGGTTGCAGATCGACAAGCTGAAGCGGCTGCGCGGCGAGCGCGACGAGGCGGCGGTCGCGGCGGCACTGGCGGCGCTGACCAAAAGCGCCGGGACCGGCGAAGGCAACCTGTTGGCGCTCGCCATCGACGCCGGGCGCGCCAAAGCCACCGTCGGCGAGATTTCCGACGCGATGGAAAAGGTGTTCGGCCGCCACCGCGCCGAGATCAGGTCG
>JBDHSY010000443.1:0-3077 GCA_039808405.1 Xanthobacteraceae bacterium | reverse complement strand
ATGTCCGACGGCTTCGTGATGTGGGACGAGGACGATCGGCTGGTGACCTGCAACCGGCGCTACAAGGAGCTCTATGCCCTCAGCGCGCCCTTGATGAAGGTCGGGGCGCGCTTCGAGGATATCATCCGCGGCGGCGCGCAGCGCGGCCAATATCCGCAGGCGACCGGCGATCTCGAGGAGTTCGTGCGGGATATCGTCGATTGGCACAGGCAGGGCAGCGGCGCGATCGAGCGCCTGCTGCCGGACGGCCGCTGGCTGCTGATCACCGAGCGGCGGACCGCCTATGGCGGCATCGTCGGCATCCGCACCGACATCACCGCGCTCAAGGCCGCCCATGCCGACCTGGCCGCCGCCAATGCGCGCGCCAACGCGGCGGCCGAAGAGGCGCAGCGGCAGAATGCGGCGCTCGTCGAACAGGAAAGCCGCATTCGCTTCCTCGCCCATCACGACGACCTGACCGGGCTGCAGAACCGCTTCGCGTTCCGCGACCAGATCGCCAAGGCGCTGCGGGCCGCGGACGGGACGCGGGCGCCGCTCGCCCTGCTGTTTCTCGACCTCGACCGCTTCAAGGACGTCAACGACACGCTCGGCCACCCCGTGGGGGATCTGCTGCTGCGCATGGTGGCGGAGCGCCTGGCGGGCTGCGTGCGCAACACCGATTGCGTCGCCCGCCTGGGCGGGGACGAGTTCGCGGTTCTCTGCGTCGGGCAGGCGCAGGCGCGCGAGGCGGTGGCGCTGACCGCCCGGATCATCGACGTTCTCAGCCAGCCCTATGTCATCGAGGGCCGGACGATCATCGCGTCGACGAGCGTCGGCATCGCGATCCCGGAAAGCCCCGGCGCCGACCCCGACATCCTGCTGAAGCAGGCGGATCTCGCCCTCTACCAGGCCAAGGCGCGGGGACGTGGCACGTTCTGCGTCTTCACGGTCGAGATGGACAAGCGGCTGCGCGAGCGCATCACCATGGAGGCGGACCTGCTGCGCGCCGTCGCCGAACACCAGTTCGAGCTGGCGTATCAGCCGATCTACGATCTGGAATCTCAGCAGCTTTGCGGCTTCGAAGCCCTGCTGCGCTGGCAGCATCCGGAGCGCGGCCTCGTCGGCCCGGACGAATTCATCCCGCTGGCGGAGGAGAGCCGGCTGATCGTCGAGATCGGCACATGGGTCCTGCGCCAGGCCTGCACGGACGCGGCGCAACTGCCGGGCGCGCCGCGGATCGCCATCAACCTGTCGCCGGTGCAGCTCACCTTCGGCGACACGGTCGCGACCGTGCGCGACATCCTGGAGGAGACCGGGCTCGATCCCCACCGGCTCGAGCTGGAAATCACCGAGACCGCGCTGTTCGCGAGCGACAACCGCAATCTCGGCGTGCTGAACGGCTTGAAGGCGCTCGGCGTGCGCATCGTGCTCGACGATTTCGGCACCGGCTTTTCGAGCCTGAGCCATCTTCCGCTCTTCCCGCTCGACAAGGTGAAGATCGACCGCTCCTTCGTGCGCGACATGACGGTCCGCCCAGACAGCGCCGCCATCGTCACCGCCATCGCCGCGCTGGCGGCCGAGCTCGGCATGACGACCACGGCCGAGGGCATCGAGACCGTCGCGCAGCTCGACGCCGTCAATCAGGCAGGCTGCACGGAGGCGCAAGGCTACCTGCTCGGCAAGCCGCGGCCGCTCCTGCAAGCCGTTCACAGCACCTTCATGAGCCAGCAGTTGAAGAAGGTCGTCCGCAAGACCGGCCGGCCGCCTTCGCGGTGAGTCGGGGATCGGAGCGGGCGCCGGAAGGCCTTGTGCCTCCGCGGCGCGTCAACCTCTTGCCGGCATCGAAACAGATGCGAAACGGTCAGCCGGGCTACCTTCCAGGGCGTTCCCGCAATTCGAAACCGTATCGGCAGAACGTAGTGCGCAAGATCCGGTCAGTATCGGCTGTCGAAAAAGACGCGGGTCCTCGATCATGCGCAGCCGTGATAGCGATGTTGCGATGCGATGCAATATGCCGCGGTCTGGAAGCGGAAACTACGGCTTCCGGGCAGTACGAGGCCGCGAACTGGCGTTTTGGGCGGCTTGGCGCTAACAGGGACGGGTCAGGAAGACGGCACGTATGGTGGCGCGTCCGGCTGCGCCGCAGCGGGATCGGGGCGGCCCGCATGCCTCATATTCGCCGCATCGGCCGGTATTTTCGCAGGCTAGTCAGAAGGGTTAGGGCTTGAACGATACCGCAGCGCCCCTGCGACCGCCTTCGACGGAGCTGACCCGTTCCACGGCGTCGCTCCTGGAGAATAATCGCCGGCTGAAGGACGCGCTGAGACGCCAGTCGCGGCAGGCGCGGCTGCGGCAAACCGCGTCCCGGCTCCAGCCGAGGCTCGCCTTCTGGCGCCGCGAAGGCGTGCAGATGGCGGCGCAGCTCCCGCTCATCTGGACATTTCTCGGCATCGCGGTCGTGCCGACCTTGCTGTCGATCCTCTATTTCTCGATTCTCGCCTCCAGCCAGTACGTCACGGAGGCCCGCTTCTCGGTCCGTTCGGCGGCGCGCACGGCGCCGGATGCGCTCGGCGACCTTTCGGGCCTGCCGGCACTGGCGGAGGTTCAGGATTCGCTCATTATCTCGGATTATGTCGCGAGCCGCGCGATGGTGGAGGCGTTGGAGAAGGAGATCGACCTGCGCGCGCTCTACGGCAGCGACCGGATCGACTGGATCTCGCGCTTTCGCAGCGACCGTTCGATCGAACGGCTGGAGCGCTATTGGCGGCGGCATCTCTCGACCGCGATCGAATCGCCCTCCGGCATCATCACGATCCAGGTCTGGGCCTTCTCGCCCGAGGATTCGCTCAAGATCGCTCAGGCGATCGTCTCGCTCAGCGAGAAGCTCGCCAATGAGCTCGGCGAGCGCTCCCGCCTCGATGCCATCGCGCAGAGCCAGGCGGAGCTGACGCGCGCCGAGCAGCGCCTGCGGCGCGCCCGCGCCGCGTTGCAGAGCCTGCGCAACGCCGAGGGGGTCATCGACCCGGCCAAGACGGCCGAAGGCATCAACAAGCTGATCACCGGCCTGCAGGAGGAGCTGACGAAGCCCGACCAGGAAA
>JBDHSY010000442.1:0-3089 GCA_039808405.1 Xanthobacteraceae bacterium | reverse complement strand
ATGCCGTACATCACGCCGATGACGATCAGCGCCAGCACGGCGCCGACGCCGGCCGTCTCCGACGGCGTCGCCCAGCCGGCGTAGAGCACGATCATCACGCCTGCCAGGATCGTCACGAAAGGCGCGACCCACAGGATCATCCTGAGCTTCTCGGCGACCGTGTAATGCTCCTCGGCGAGCAGCGCCGAGCGTTCGCCCGTCGTCGCCGCGACCTCGGCCGCCATGCGCTTTTCCTTCGCGTAGCGGAACATCGAATAGACCGCGAAGAGCGTGATCAGCAGCAGGCCCGGCCCGATGCCGGCGAGGAACAGCTTGCCGAGCGAGACCTCGGCCGCCACCGCATAGAGCAGCATCGTCACGGAAGGCGGCAGGAGGATGCCGAGCGTGCCGCCGGCCGCGATGATGCCGGCCGCGAAGCCGCCCGAATAGCCGCGCGCCCGCATCTCCGGGATGCCGGCCGAGCCGATCGCCGAGCAGGTGGCGGGCGAGGAGCCGGCCATCGCGGCGAACAGGCCGCACGCGATCGTATTGGCGACGCCGAGCCCCCCGGGGATCTTGTAGAGCCAGGCATGCAGCGCCGAGTAGAGGTCCTTGCCGGCATCCGAGCGGCCGATCGCCGCGCCCTTGAGGATGAAGAGCGGGATCGCCAGGATGATGACGTTGGCGAGCTCCTCGTAGAAATTCTGCGCGATCGTGTCGACCGATGCGCCCGGCATGAAGATCAGCATGAAGATCAGCGCCACGACGCCGAGCGCGAAGGCGATCGGCATGCCGGAGAACATCACCAGCAGCGTGACGATGCAGTAGAGGATGCCGACCGCCCATTGCGGCACGCCCGTGACGAGCGGCATCGGCGGCCGGTTGACGAGGACCAGCGCAAGCGTCGCGACGAGAACGATGCCGGCCGCGACCGGCGAACGCCGCCAGACCTGCAGCCCGACCTGCGCCGCGAGCAGCGCCATGCCGACCGTCAGGATCGAATAGGGGATCCACAGCGGCGGCCCCCAGGCCGAATGCGTGATCTGCCCCTCGTGCCAGGCCTCGGCGAGCAGCGAGCCGGATTTCCAGGCGAACAAGACGCAGAATCCGAACACCACCGCATCGACGATCGCCCGCCGGGTCGCATTGGCGGCGGGCGAGAGATAGTGGTCGAGCACGTCGATCCCGACATGGCCGCGCCTTGCCTGCACGGCGGCGGCCGACAGGAAAACGGCGCCGGCCGTCAGGAAGATCGTCACCTCGTCCTGCCAGATCAGCGAGCGGTCGCTGACATGCCCCGTGACGACGCCGACCGTCAGCACGAGCCCCGCGACGACGAGCGCCACTGCCGAGACGCGGAACGCCGCCTCGCCGATGCGCTCGATGAGCCCGCCGAGGCCGCGCCCGGCCTCGGCGCTGGGAGATTGGTCGGTGGCGAGGATCGCGTCGTGCTGCGCCCCGCCCGCCATCAGGCGACCGCCTGGGCGAGCTTGAGGAGCTCGGCCGCCTCGCTCGACTTGGCGGCGAAATCCTTCCAGGCGCTCGCCTCGGCGACCTTGCGCCAGGCCTCGAGCTGCTCGCCCGTCATGTCGATCACCTGCACGCCCTTGGCGGCATAGACCTTGGCGACCTCTTCGTCGTCCTTCTTGGCCTCGGCCGTGCCCCAGGGCTCGAGCTCGGCCCCGACATCGAGGATCGCCTTCTGCTGGTCGGCCGGCAGCCGGTCGAAGATCGCCTTCGACATCATGATCGGCTCCATCATGAACCAGAAAGAGCCCTTGCGCGCCGCCGTCAGGCCCTTGGAGAGCTCTTCCAGGCGAAACGAGATGAGGCTCGTGGAGGAGGTCACGGCCGCGTCGAGCGCCCCGGTCTGCATGCCGATATAGATTTCGTTTGACGGCATGGTGGAGACCTGCGCGCCCGCGGCCGTGAACATCAGGTCCATCTCGCGGCTGCCGCCGCGGATCTTCAGCCCCTTCACGTCGGCGGTCGCGGCGATCGGCGCGGCGCGCGAGGCGACGCCTCCGGCCCGCCAGACCCAGGAGATGAGCTTGATGCCCTTTTCCTCCAGGATCTTGGTGATCGCCTGGCCGACCGGCGCCTTCTTCCACAGGGCGCCATGCTCGTAGCTCGTCACCAGGCACGGCATCAACCCGAGATTGCAGGCATGCACCTCACCGCCTGCGTAAGGAAGCGGATAGAGCGAGAGATCGAGCGCACCCTTGCGCAATGCCGAGAACTGCGCGTTCGTCTTCATCAGCGAGGAATTGGCGTAGATCTCGAATTTCAGCGCCCCGTTGGTGCGCTTCTCGACGTCGCGCGCGAAGATGCGGCAGAAGCGGTCGCGGAAATCGCCCTGCTCGATGGTGCCGCCGGGGAACTGGTGCGAGATCTTCAACGTGGTGGCCGCGCTGGCGCGGCCCGGCAATCCGATGAGCGCGGGGGCCGCGACCAGCCCGCCGACGACGTGACGACGCGAGAGCTTCATGACGATCTCCTTGAAACGACGACACTCCCTGAATTGGCCCTGGTCATTTGCGCGGCGCCAGGACTTTGCGGCGGAGACTAGGCCGAAATTTTCGCGATGCCCAGGCTGGAGGCGCCATAGTTGCGTTGGGATAAGCGCAATCCCCTCACGCGAATTTCGCTGATGACAATCGCGCCATTCGTTGCAAGACCAAGGAAACGACGAAGCCCGCCGGAGGAACCTCATGCCCGCACCCGCCTTCGCCCTGACCGAGACGTTTCGCGACGGATTGCCGGCCCCGTCCGCCCGATTCACCGGCCACCCGCATTTCAATTTCGTCGGCGGCCACAACGATCCGAACGAGGTGCCGGCCGAGAAGCTCGCCGAGGCCGCCGCCGCCGTGATCCGGGCCGAGGGCAACCTGCTCGGCATCTACAGCCTCGGTCAGGCGCCGCTCGGCTATGAGCGGCTGCGCCAATTCGTCGCCGACAAGCTCGCCAAGCGCAGCGGCATCGAATGCTCGGCCGACGACGTGCTGCTGACCTCCGGCTCGCTGCAGGCGATGGACTTCGTCAACAACCTGCTGATCGCGCCCGGCGACACCGTGATCATCGAGGAGTTCACCTATACGGGCGCCATCACC
>JBDHSY010000441.1:0-3103 GCA_039808405.1 Xanthobacteraceae bacterium | reverse complement strand
CTCGGGTGGCGGACGGAGCCGATCACCTTGCCGCCGCTGGCCTCGACCACCGCGGAGGCATCGCGCTCCAGCGCCGCGCCGAAGGCATAGTCGGCGGTGATGAAGAACCACGTATCGTCGCCGGCGGTCACCGTGGCGCGGCCCGCGACGTTGGCGAGCGCGTAGGTATCGTAGGTCCACTGGATGCTGGTCGGCGAGCACGCCTTGCCGGTGAGGTCGGAGGAGCCGCTGCCGGAAATGACGAGCAGCTTGTTCCTCTCGCGCGCCAGCTCCTGCACGGCGAGCGCGACCGCGGAGTTCGGCACGTCGAGCACGACGTCGACCTGCTCGATATCGTACCAGTCGCGGGCGATGCCGACGCCGACGTCCGGCTTGTTCTGGTGGTCGGCGGAGATCACCTTGATCGGCTTGCCCTTCACCGTGCCGCCGTAGTCGGCAACCGCCATCTCGACGGCGGTGACCGAGCCCTTGCCGGCGGCATCGGAATAAAGGCTCGACATGTCGGTGAGGACGCCGAGCTTGACCACGTCGTCGGAAATCTGCGCCTGTGCCGGAACGGTCGCCGCCAGCGACAGAACGCCGGCAAACAGGCCGAGCAGGGTGGTGGCGATCGCCGTCATGCGAGGGTCTCCCGGGGCGCGAGCGGCGAGGAGGCGGAGGCGCCTGTGCCACGGGCGGAAATTATCCTGCGTTCGCGGGCGGCAGGCAAGATGCGGCGTCGCTGGTGCTACAATGCCGGCAGCCGCGAGACCGTGGCGCGGGCGGTGCCGTTGGCCTCGGCGATCACCCGCAGCGTGGTGGCATCGAAAGCGATGCCGACCAGCCTCAGCCCGGTCACCCGCGCGTCGATGGCAACGCCATCGGCGCCGGTGCGGAAATCGGCGATGGCCGCGGCGATCTTCTTCTGCGCGTCGGTGGCGAAGGGTTTTAGGTCGATCACCGCCTTCTCGGCGAGCGTGCGCTGCAGGTAGGGCATGGCGGCGCGCGCGGCGGTGCCGAGCAGGCCGAAGGCGGCTTCCGATTCGACGGCAAGCTCGAGGTCGGCAAGGCGCAAAACCTGGTTCTGCGCATCCAGCACCGGCTTGCCCCAGACATGTACGGTGGCGTTGGCACCGAAGCCGAAGAAGCTCTTCTGCTCGGTGGCGTCCACCGCGAGCGAGATCAGGAGGCGCTGGCCGGACGGGGTGATCCTGGCGCTCTTGACCGTCACCGCGACGGCGCCGGAGCCGTCGTCGGGAAACGTCTTGTTCTTGAGTTCAGCGTCGATCAGCGCATTGAGCGCGGTGAACGGCAGGTCGATCGGTACCCCGATGGCGACGCGCCCGGCTTCCTTGCCGTCCACCAGCGCCAGCGTGGCCGGAAACGGGCAGTCCGGTCGGGTCTCGCTGGAGGTGACGCGGCTTTCCGCTTCCACGCCGAGGGTGAGCGTCACCGCCTTGGCATCGATGGCCGGCTGCGCGGCGATGGCCCGGACCGGCTTGAGTTCGAGCCATAGTGGCGGCAGCCCCTCGCCCTGCAGCGGGATCGAGCGGCACATCCTGGCCCATTCGCGCCGGGCCGTCTGCTCGATCGTCGGATCGTTGCGCAGGCGCTGTTCGAGCCGCGCGAGCTGCTCGTTGACGGCGTTGTCGATCACCGGCTTGACCTCGCCCGGCACGCTGACGCGGACGCCGCCGACCGACAGCGCGGTGTTACCGAGATCGACGGCCGCGGCAAGGTTCGGCGCGATCCGCCAGTTGGCGGCAAGCTGCGGCCGCGCCGTGACCGTGACGTTGCCGCGGATGTCGGCATCGGCGTTGACGTTCTTGATGTTGATGCCGCCGATGCGCTTGGCGGCGTCGGAGCCCAGCAACTGCCCGAGCATGCCGCCGATGGCCTCCTGCGTCGTGGTGGACAGCTCGCCTCGCACCGCGAAGGTGCCGGTCAGCGGCGTGGCGAGCGTCATCGTATTGTTGCCGCCGCTGGCGGCGATGGCGCCGCGCGCCGCGCGCCAGTCGATATCGGCGTTGCTGAGCAGCTGGGGCGCCGGATTCTGGCCTTTGCCGGCGAAATCGCGGGGGGCTGCGGCGTCGAGCGCGTCGCGGATCGCGGTGAGCGGGATCGCGACCGGCACCAGCGCCCGCGAGGCGCGGGTGGCCGGCGGCAGCGGTGGCGGCGGCGCGACGGCGACCGGCAGCGACGCGGACGGCGACAGCCATTGCACGGCCACGACGCCGGCCAGGGCGGCGACGGCCAGCGCCGCGACAGCGATCACGATGGTTTTCGGACGCATGAAGGCTCCGGATTCCGGATGAAGAAAGCGTTTTCAAGCGAAGTGGGCACCGGTTCGCGTGAAGAAAACGCGACGAAACACGACAAAATCTACAGCTTCGCTTCTGATGATTCCATCGAGAGACGAACAAGCTCTCGACGCGAAGGGTAGCGCTCGATCATGCCCGGAACGGGGCGCCGCGACCATAAGGGTCGCCGGTCGATTGTCCGCGCTTGTGTCCCCTTGTGTTCGCCCTTGTCTTCCCTTGGCGACTCTTCCCTTGGCGACCGGGAGCTTCAGAAGCCGATGCCGTTGAAGGCCCCGCAGACGATGGCCGCAACGAATGCGAGCGCCAGATACGCCGAAATGATGCTCACCCGACCGGCGAGATTCATGGCAGCGCCTCCCCTGTTCCAGCTTCGCCCGAAAATACCCCGAACCCTAACCGCGAGGGCGGCAAAACGTTCCGCCGCCGGGCGGGATTTTTCGAAAAGCGCCTTCGGGGTCGGCCGTGGCGGCCGGTGACATGGTTAAAAATCCATGAAATCAATATGTTGAAGAGTCTTTAAATGATTTGACGGACTCTGCGCCGATGACGCGCAGAGTGTGTTGGTATCTCGTCGGCTCGCTCGTTCTTTTGTCTCTCGCCGGCTGCGGGCGCGGTTTCTTCCAGACCGCGCAGCGCGAGGCGTGGCGGCACGAGGCGGAAGTGGCCTGCCTCAAATCCGGACAGATCGGCGCCGGCACCGAGCTGGTGCGGATCAAGCCGATCTCCGGTCCCGGCGTCTGCGGTGCCGATTTCCCGCTCAAGGTGGCGGCGCTCGGCGGCAGTTCGGCGTTCGGCTTTGCCAG
>JBDHSY010000440.1:0-3103 GCA_039808405.1 Xanthobacteraceae bacterium | reverse complement strand
GACCTGGCGCAGCCGCGGCGGGACGCGGGCGGACGCCGCGCCGTCCATCATCGCGGCGGTGGCATAGCCGCCGACCAGCGCGACCGCCGCCACCAGCCACCACGCCGCGGCGGCGCTCGCCGGCATCAGCCCGCCCGGTCCCGGCACCCACAGGCTGCCGAGGTCGAGCCCGATGCGCACGGCGAGGATATGCACCGCGAGCGCCAGCAGCACGCCCAGCACCACGGCACTGGTCAGGACGATGAGCGGCGGCGGGGCGGGGCGAACGGTCATGAGGTCGGATGTTACCATGTGTCGCGTCGTGGGGTTGCGACCTTGCAACGACGGGGCGGGTTTGTAAGACAGGTTGCGGCGGTGGCGCAAGCGCCGGCCGCGCCCACCGGATCATGTGCATGGCCCTGTCTTCCGTTCCGTCGCCGCCCGAACCGGCTGCCGCCGATACCGATGCCGGCGCGGACGCGAGCTACACCTACAAGCCCTCGCTGCTCGGCAGCGCCTATGCCTTCGCGCTGACGCCCGAGGGGCTGTCGTGGCGCGCCGGGCGGCGCGGCGCGCTGTGGGCCTACGACGACATCGCCATGGTGCGGATGTCCTACCGGCCGGTGTCGATGCAGACGCGGCGCTACCGCACCGATATCTGGAATCGCCACGGCCAGCACGTCATCGTGGTGTCGACGACATGGCGGTCGATGGCGTTGATGGAGCCGCAGGACGAAGGCTACCGCGCCTTCGTCGCCGGGCTGCACCGGCGCATCGCCATGGCCGGCGGCCGGGTGCTGTGCGAGGGCGGGCTGATGCCGTGGGTCTATCATCTCGCCACGTTGCTGCTCGGGCTGGTGGCGGTGGCGATGATCGGCCTCCTGGTGCGGGCCGTCGCCACCGGCAGCATGGCCGGCGCGCTGTTTCTTGTAGGCCTGATGGCGCTGTTCGCCTGGCAGATCGGTACCTTCATGATCCGCAACCGCCCGGTCCGCTACCATCCCGGGACGCTGCCGGCGCACCTGATGCCGTGAAAGCGAAGCATGCCCTCGGGCTTGACCCGAAGAAGCGGAAAAACTCTAGTCGCGCTGCTGGCGCACCACCAGCACCGAGCACTGCGCATAGCGCACCACATGCCCGGCATTGGAGCCGAGGAAATAGGTGCGCATCGCCGGCCGGTGCGAGGTCATGACGATCAGGTCGGCGCCGATCGCCGCCGCCTCCTGCAGGATCTCGTGATAGATGCCGCCCTGCCGCACCACGCTGGAGATGCGATCCGGCGCGATGCCGGCCTCGGCGGCGACGATCGCCAGCGCCTCCTCGGCGGACTCGCGTTGCTGGGCGTCGAAATCGGCCGGCACGTATTCGGCCAGCATCACCGGCGTCATCGGCAAAACGTTGATGAGCCGCAATTTGCCGTGCGTGCCGGCGAGCGCCACCGCACGCGCGATGGCCGGCTTGGCCAGTTCGCCGTCGGCGAGGTCGATCGGCACGAGGATGGACTTGAACATGACGGCCTCCATGACGGGATGGCGGGCCGGGCAAGTGTGCCACAGGATGGCCACTCTGGCGACGCGGGACCGCGGTGCCGCGGGGACCGCTTATTTCTTTCGTTTGAGCATGAGCTTGTCCGAAGGCCGGATTCCGCTTTTCGGAATCATGCTCTACGCGCCGGACTGCGCCCGCAGCAGCTTTGGCGTCATCAGGCCGGTCAGCCGGCCGGAGCGCAGCGAGATGCCGTGCCAGTCGGCCGCCGGCAGCTCGATGGTGATCAGGCTGCCGGTCGGCAGGTTGCGGTTGAGTTCCTGCCATGCCGCCTCGTCGCCGCCGTTCGCCAGCGCCAGCGCCAGTTCGTGCAGGCCGGGATTGTGGGCGACCACCAGCAGCGTGTCGGGGTCGCCGTCCACGGTGCGGATGATGTCGAGCAGGGCGCCGGTCTCCGCGCCGTAGAGGTCGTCGCGGTGCTCGACGGGAACGGTACGCAGCGCCGCCGGCAGCAGGTCCCAGGTCTCGCGCGCGCGTGTCGCGGTCGAGACCAGCACCCGGGCCGGGAGGGGCTGGCGCACCATGAAGGCGCCGATCTCGGCGGCGTCGTCGCGGCCGCGGGCATCGAGCGCACGGTCGCGGTCGCGGCCGGTCGCGCTGTCGCGTTCGGTCTTGGCATGGCGCAGCAGCAGCAAACGGCGCATGGAACGGTCCCGTCGTCTGGCGGTATCGCCGGATGAACAAAAAAGCGCGGCCGCGCGTCGATCCAGCCTCTCGCATAGTGTAACACTGCGCCCGCGACAAGATCGTGGAAGGACCAGGATGACGGAAACGGCCGCGCCGGACGCGACACCAAAGCGCGACAGCGACGACGCGCCGCGGCGGCTCACGGTCGATCGCGATGCCGACGTCTGCGTGGTCGGCGGGGGTCTCGCCGGGCTCAGCGTGGCGCTGGAGGCGGCCCGGCTCGGTGCCGAGGTGGTGGTGCTGGAGGCCGGCCGCGTCGGGGCCGCGGCGTCCGGCCACACCTGCGGCGTCGTGATGCCGGGGTTTTGCGTGCCGCCCGACGATCTGGTGGCGCGGATCGGCCGCACCGCCGCCCGCGAGGTGTGGGCGCTGTCGCGCGCCGGAATGGACCGGGTGCGGGCCATCGCCTCCGCGGCCGGGCGGCCGGACCTGGCGCCGGTCGACGGGGTGCTGGAGGTCTCGCAGGCCGAAAGCGGCGGCGACCTCGCGCGCCGCCTGCATCTCATGGGCGACGAATTTGGCGAGGCGGTCGAGGGCTGGCCGGGGGCGCGGCTGCATGAGGCGCTGGCGACCCGCCGCTACGTCCATGCCGTGCACTATGCCGACGCCTTCACGATCGACGGCGCCGCCTATTTTGCGCATCTGGTGCGGCTCGCGCGCGCGGCCGGCGTGCGCATCTACGAACAGACGCCGGTGGTCGGCTGCGACTATGGCGGCATCCGCAAGCGCATCGTCACACCGCAGGCGCGGCTGCGCGCCGACCATCTGGT
Organism: Xanthobacteraceae bacterium; assembly: GCA_039808405.1. GTDB lineage: Bacteria > Pseudomonadota > Alphaproteobacteria > Rhizobiales > Xanthobacteraceae > PRO6. Next base: position 122 of record JBDHSY010000440.1, on the reverse strand, counting down.
GCTGGCCGGCAACGTGCATCTCGGCGCGCCGTTTCCGCGCCTCGCCGCGACGCTGACGCCGCGCTGGCGCCACGCCGCGCTGACGGCGCCGCTCGGCGAGCGGCTCGCCGAGGCGATCCGCT
>JBDHSY010000439.1:0-3104 GCA_039808405.1 Xanthobacteraceae bacterium | reverse complement strand
GGCGGGCTCCTCGGTCGGCTCGGATCAGGGGTGGCATGCGGCGGCGGTGCCGGCGGCCGGCAGGCTTTCGGCCGCCGCGCGCTGGCGCAGCGCGAAGCGTTGCAGCTTGCCGGTCTGGGTTTTCGGCAGCGCGTCGAGAAAGACGATGGCGCGCGGATACTTGTAAGGCGCGATCTCGCGCTTGACGTGCTCCTGCAGCGCGCTCGTCAGCGCCGCATCGCCGGCGATGCCGGGCCGCAGCACCACGTAGGCCTTGACGATGGCGCCGCGCGCGGCATCCGGGGCGCCCACCACGCCGCATTCGGCCACCGCCGGGTGGCCGAGCAACGCGGCCTCGACCTCGGGACCGGCGATGTTGTAGCCGGCCGAGACGATCATGTCGTCGGAGCGCGACTGGTACCAGAAGTAGCCGTCTTCGTCCTTGACGTAGGTGTCGCCGGTCAGGTTCCAGCCGTCGCGCACGTATCTGCGCTGACGCTCGTCGGCGAGGTAGCGGCAGCCGGTCGGCCCGCGCACCGCGAGATGGCCCATGACGCCGGGCGGACACTCGCGGCCGTCGTCGTCGACGATCGTCGCCTCGTAGCCGGGCACGGGCTTGCCGGTGGCGCCGGGGCGGATGTCCTCCTCGGTGGCGCTGATGAAGATGTGCAGCATCTCGGTCGAGCCGATGCCGTCCATCAGCCGGATGCCGGTGGCGGCGAGCCATGCCTCGAAAGTGGCCTTGGGCAGCGTTTCGCCGGCCGAGACGCATTTGCGAAGCGAGGAGATGTCGTGATCCTTCAGCTTCGGGATCATGGCGCGATAGGCGGTCGGCGCGGTGAAGCACACCGTTGCCTTGTGGCGCGCGATGGCCGCCGGCATCTCGTCGGGGCCGAGCTTTTCCAGCACCACGAACGAGGCGCCGATGTGCAGCGGAAACAGCACGCCGCCGAAGCCGAAGGTGAAGGCGAGCGGCGCCGAGCCGATGAAACGGTCGTCGGGCGTGGCGCGCAGCACGTTGCGGGCATAGCCGTCGCACACCGCGAGCATGTCGCGGTGGAAATGCATGGTGCCCTTCGGCTCGCCGGTGGTGCCGGAGGTGAAGGCGATCAGGCAGACGTCGTCGGCCGCCGTCTCGACCGCGGCGAACTCCGGGCTCTGCCGCGCCATCAGGGCTTCCAGCGCATCGGGCGTGCCGGCGCCCCAATAGACCACGCGGCCGAGGTCGGGGGCGAGCGCGCGCGCCTTTTCCATCTCGTCGGCGAGCTTGTGGTCGCACAGCGCCAGCGTGATTTTGGCCTTGCGAAGGGCATAGGCGAGTTCCTTCGCCCGGAGCAGCGGCATGGTCGCCACCACCACGCCGCCGGCCTTGAGCACCGCGAGATAGGTCGCGACCATCATCGGATTGTTGGCCGAGCGCAACAGCACGCGGCCGCCGGTGACGAGGCCCAGCTCGTTGACCAGCACGTTGGCGATGCGGTTCACCTCTTCCTGCAAGGCGCGGTAGCTGTAGCTTCGCTCAAGCCCGATCATGCATGGCGCCTCGCCCCGGCCCTCCGCGACCCAGCGGTCGAGGAAACGGCTGACGCAGTTGACGCGCGGCGGATAGTGCAGTTCCGGCCGCGTGAAGATGAAATCCGGCCACAGATCGCGCGGCGGCAGGTTGTCGCGCGCAAACGTGTCGATATGCGCCGTGTAGGCGTCGCTTGCAGCCATCCTGCGCTCCCTGTCTCGCGCCAGCCGCATCACCGGTTATTATTTTAGACCTAAAGCAATTGCGCGCAAGGGCGAAGTGGCGTCCCCGCGCCCTTTCAATCGCCGCGGAATACGGGCTTTGTCTTGTTGTGTGCGAACGCCTCGAAAGCGCGGGTGAAATCCTGCGTGGTCATGCACAGCGCCTGCGCCACCGCCTCCGCCTCGATCGCCTCCTCGACCGACATCGCCCATTCCATCGCCAGCATACGCTTGGTCATGGTGTTGGCGAAGGTCGGCCCCTCGGCGATATGTCCGGCGACGCGCGCGGCCTCGGTGGCCGCGTGGCCGGCCTCGACTACGCGGCTGAAAAAGCCCCAGCGCTCGCCTTCCTCGGCGGTCATGAAGCGGCCGGTATAGAGCAGCTCCGAAGCGCGGCCCTGGCCGACGATGCGCGGCAGCATGGCGCAGGCCCCCATGTCGCAGCCGGCCAGCCCGACCTTGTTGAACAGGAAGGCGACGCGGGCGGTGACGGCCGCGATGCGCAGATCGGAGGCCATGGCGATGATCGCGCCGGCGCCGGCCGCGATGCCCTCGACCGCGGCGACGATCGGCTGCGGCGCGGCGCGCATGGCCTTGACGAGGTCGCCGGTCATGCGGGTGAAGGCGGTCAGCCCCCTGGTGTTCATCTCGATCAGCGGGCCGATGATGTCGTGCACGTCGCCGCCGGAGGAGAAGTTGCCGCCGGCGCCGGTCACGACCACGGCCTTGACCGCCTCGTCAAGGGCGCAGGCGCGGAAAAAGTCCGTCAGTTCGCGATAGCTCTCGAAGGTCAGCGGATTCTTGCGCTCGGGCCGGTTGAGCGTCACCGTGGCGAGGGGGCCCTCGACCGCGAGCAGGAAGTGCGCCGGCACATACCGCGACAGCGGCAGCGTGACCGGATTGGCGGGAGTGCTCGTGGGAGTGCTCATGGGAGTGCTCATGGGGCGGCCTCCGTGCAAGGCGCGATGCGGTGCGGCGCCTGCGTCACCGGCGATCGTATTTTAGGCTTCAAATATCCGCAAGCGACGCGTGGCCTGGAGGGCGCTGCGGCAAAAATGCTTCAACTCTAAAATTATCCCTTTTCATATATTTTGCCTTTGGTAGGATCGGCGATCCCGGAGCGCCGCTCATGCCAGCCGCCATCGTCTCCCTCGCCACGCCGGACGGCCGTTTCACCTTCGAGGCCGCCGGTGGCCCGCACCATACGCCGCTGATTTTTCTGCACGGCATCGGCGGCATGGCGAAGGCATGGCGCGACCAGCTCGGCTTTTTCGGCGACCGTTATCACGCCATTGCCTGGGACATGCCGGGCTATGGCGGCTCGGCGCCGCTCGCCAACGCCACCATCGCGACGCTGGCGGAGGCGCTGACGCGCTTTCTCATTGCCGTCG
>JBDHSY010000438.1:0-3105 GCA_039808405.1 Xanthobacteraceae bacterium | reverse complement strand
CTTTGCGAAGGCATCGCGGCCGCCGACCGCGTGCTGGCGCGGCTTAAGGCCATGACCGAGCCGCCGGCGGAGATCGCCGCCGCGCTGGCGGCGCTGGCGCGCCCCTCGCGCGCCCTGGCCGAGGAGTTTTCGCGTGCGCTCGCCGAGCAGTTGCCGCTGATCAGGCGCGACGGCGGCTTCGTGCGCGCCGGCTACGAGGCCGCGCTCGACGAGGCGCGCGGCCTGCGCGACGAATCGCGCCGCGTCATCGCCGGCATGCAGGCGCGCTACGCCGAGGAGACCGGCGTCAAGGCGCTCAAGATCAAGCACAACAACGTGCTCGGCTACTTCATCGAGGTCGCCGCCCAGCATGGCGAGCGCCTGCTGGCGCCGCCGTTCAGCGAAACCTTCATCCATCGCCAGACGCTCGCCGGGCAGGTGCGCTTCACCACCGCCGAATTGAGCGAGATCGCCACCAAAATCGCCAACGCCGCCGAACGCACGCTGTCGCTGGAACTGGAGATTTTCGCGCGGCTCGCCGCGCAGGCGGTCGCGGCGGGCGAGGACATCAACGCCGCCGCGGACGGCTTCGCCCGGCTCGACGTCACGCTGGCGCTGGCCGCACTCGCCGCCGAGCAGGGGTACGTACGGCCGCAGGTCGACGACACGCTGGCCTTCTCGATCGAGGGCGGCCGCCATCCGGTGGTCGAGCAGGCGCTCAAGCGGGGTGGCGAGCCGTTCATCGCCAACGCCTGCGACCTGTCGCCGGGCGAGGGCCAGCGCTCGGGCCGGATCTGGCTGCTGACCGGGCCGAACATGGCCGGCAAATCGACCTTTCTGCGCCAGAACGCGCTGATCGCGCTGTTGGCGCAGATGGGCGGCTTCGTGCCGGCGGCCCGCGCCCATCTCGGCGTGGTGGACCGGCTGTTCTCGCGCGTCGGTGCGGCCGACGATCTGGCGCGCGGCCGCTCCACCTTCATGGTCGAGATGGTCGAGACCGCCGCCATCCTCAATCAGGCCGGCGAGCGGGCGCTGGTGATCCTCGACGAGATCGGGCGCGGCACCGCGACCTTCGACGGGCTGTCGATCGCCTGGGCGGCGATCGAGCACCTGCACGAGGTCAATCGCTGCCGCGGGCTGTTCGCCACGCACTATCACGAACTCACCGCATTGTCGGCGCGGCTGCCGCGGCTGTTCAACGCCACCGTCCGGGTCAAGGAATGGCACGGCGACGTGGTGTTCCTGCACGAGGTGCTGCCAGGCGCCGCCGACCGCTCCTACGGCATTCAGGTGGCCAAACTCGCCGGCCTGCCGCCGCCGGTGATCGCACGGGCGAAAGCGGTGCTCGCCAAGCTGGAGGCGACCGACCGCAGCGCCACCACGCGGGCTCTGGCCGACGACCTGCCGCTGTTCGCGGCGGCGCCGGCCGCCGTCGCCGAGCCCGAGGACGGTCCGCACGAGCGGCTGGCGGAGGCGCTGCGCGCGCTCAACCCCGACGAGATGACGCCGCGCGAGGCGCTGGAGGCGCTTTATGCCTTGCGGAAGCTGTTGGGCGGGTAAAGGTTCTCATCGTCATGGCCGGGTTTATCCCGGCCATCCCGACCATAGAGGCTGCGCCCCTTGTCGGGATGCCCGTGACGAGCACGGGCATGACGAAAGAAAAGCGGCATGGGCCGCCTCACGCCCGGTTGAGCGTTACCGTGACCGGCGGGCCGTTGCGGATGGTCTGGTAGACCACGCAATAGCGCTCGGTGAGCTTGAGCAGGAGATCGAGCTTGTCCTGCGGCGCGTCGGTTTGGACATCGAACGTCAGACGGATCGCGGCGAAGCCGACCGGCGTGTCCTTGTCGACGCCGAGCGTGCCGCGGAAATCGAGGTCGCCCTCGGCCGAGACGTTGCCGCTTGCCAGCGGAATGTCGAGCGCGGTCGCGACCGCCTTCAGCGTCACGCCGGCGCAGGCGACCAGCGCTTCCAAAAGCATGTCGCCGGAGCACAGCTCCAGCCCCGAGCCGCCGGTCGCCGGATGCAGGCCGGCGACGCTGAGCGCGCGCCCGGTCTCGACCTTGCAGGCGATGCCCTCGCCATCGACCGCGCCCCTGGCCTTCAGCGTGATGAAGCCGGCCTTGGGGTCGGTTTTGTAGCGGTCCTTGATCGGCGCCTGCATGGCGCGCAGCGCGGCGGAATCCATTGGTGTCTCCTTACACTCAGTCGCCCAAGCAGCTAGCACGGCGCCGGCGGCGTCACCACCACATCGCCTCGCCCTTCAGCGACTTTTCCTCTCGGTCGGGCACGGTGCGGTCGAGCGAGCGGTTGAGCGAGGTCAAGACGTCGCGCTTGACCTGTTCGAACGCCGCCGAGACGCGGTCGCGCGGCCGCGGCAGCGTCACCGCGATCTCGTCGAACAGCCGTCCCGGATGCGGCCGCATCACAAAAATGCGGTCGGCGAGCGTCACCGCCTCGTCGACGTCGTGCGTCACCATCACCAGCGTCGGCTGGCTGTCGGCCCACAGCGTCAGCAGATGGTCCTGCAGGTCGGCCCGGGTGAAGGCGTCGAGCGCCGAGAACGGCTCGTCGAGCAACAGCACCTCCGGGCGCGGCACCAGCGCGCGCGCGATGGCGACGCGCTGCGCCTGCCCGCCCGACAGTTCGCGCGGCCATACGCCGGCCTTGTCGGGCAGGCCGACGCGCGTCAGCGCCCGCGCCACGATGGCGCGCCGCTTCGCCGCCGGCGTGCCGGCCAGTCCGAAGCCGACATTGTCGGCGACCGAGAGCCACGGCAGCAGCCGCGGCTCCTGAAAGATGATGCCGATCTTCTCGTGCGGCTTGGTAATGGTCTCGCCGTCGAGCACCACCGCGCCGCGGCTCGCCGGGTCGAGGCCGGCAATGGCGCGCAGCAGCGTGGACTTGCCGCAGCCGGAGCCGCCGATCAGCACCGCGATCTCGCCCTGCGGGATGTTCGCGGAAAAACTCTCCAGCGCGTGGGTGCCGTTGGGATAGGTCTTGCTGACGCGATCGAGGCCGAGCATGTCAGGCGGCTCCTGCCCGCGCGCCAAAGCGGTCTTCCCAGCGCAGGAACGGCGCCGAGGCGGCCTCGATCAGCCAGTCGGTGGTCTTGCCGATGATGGC
>JBDHSY010000437.1:0-3109 GCA_039808405.1 Xanthobacteraceae bacterium | reverse complement strand
AGCTGCGCCAGCGCCATGGCGAACTGCGAGGCCACCTCGTTCATCGCGGCATCCGCTCTCGCCGGCTGGCGGTCACAGCCCGGCCACGGCCGGCCACGGCGCGGCCTTGCCGGCGCGCGCCTGCTTCAGCAACTCGGCGATCAGGAACGCCAGATCGATCGACTGCTCGGCATTGAGGCGCGGATCGCACGCGGTGTGATAGCGGCTGTCGAGGTCGCTGTCGGTGATGGCGCGCGCGCCGCCGATGCACTCGGTGACGTCCTGCCCGGTCATTTCCAGGTGGATGCCGCCGGCATGGGTGCCTTCCGCGGCGTGCACCGAGAAGAACGTCTTGACCTCCGACAGGATGCGGTCGAACGGCCGCGTCTTGTAGCCGGTCGATGAGGTGATGGTATTGCCGTGCATCGGATCGCACGACCACACGACAACGCGGCCCTCGCGCTGCACCGCGCGGATCAAGGGCGGCAGGCTGTCGCCGGCCTTTTCCGCGCCGTTGCGCACGATCAGCGTCAGCCGGCCCGCCTCGTTGTCGGGATTGAGCACGTCGATCAGCCGCAACAGTTCGTCGGGCTTCAGCGTCGGCCCGCACTTCAGGCCGATCGGGTTCTTGATGCCGCGGAAGAACTCGACATGGGCGTGGTCGAGCTGGCGCGTGCGGTCGCCGATCCACAGCATGTGGCCGGAGGTCGCGTACCAGTCGCCGGTGGTGGAATCGACACGGGTGAACGCCTGCTCGTAGCCGAGCAGCAGCGCCTCGTGGCTGGTGTAGAGATCGGTGGCGCGCAGCTCCGGGTGGCTTTCCAGGTTGAGGCCGCAGGCGCGCATGAAGTTGAGCGCGTCGGAGATGCGGTCCGCCAGCTCCCTGTAACGGCGCGACTGCGGCGAATCCTTCAGGAAGCCGAGCATCCACTGATGCACGCTGCCGAGATTGGCGAAGCCGCCGGTCGAGAACGCGCGCAGCAAATTGAGCGTCGCCGCCGACTGGCGATAGGCCATCACCTGCCGGCGCGGATCGGGCATGCGGGCCTCGGGCGTGAAGGCGACGTCGTTGACGATGTCGCCGCGATAGCTCGGCAGCTCGATGCCGTCCTTCTTCTCCATCGGCGAGGAACGCGGCTTGGCGAACTGGCCGGCGACGCGGCCGACCTTCACCACCGGCACGGCGCCGGCATAGGTGAGGATCACCGCCATCTGCAGCAGCACGCGGAAGAAGTCGCGGATGTTGTTGGCGCCGTGCTCGGCAAAGCTCTCGGCGCAGTCGCCGCCCTGCAGCAGGAAAGCCTCGCCGGCCGCGACATTGGCCAGCGCCTTCTTCAGGTTGCGCGCCTCGCCGGCAAACACCAGTGGCGGAAAGGTCGCCAGTTGCGCCTCGACATCGGCCAACGCCTGCGCGTCGGGATAGTCGGGGATCTGCACCACCGGCTTGCTGCGCCAACTCTCGGGCGTCCACCGCTCGGACATTCGCTTCACTCCTGGAAACAGCGCCGACCGACGCATGGTGCGGCGTGAAGCGGGTTATACACAGCCGGCACGCCGACCGCCAGTTGCAATTCGGCCTTTTATGTCAAACCCTTGCGAGATGTGACGAATTCCCCGCGGCATGCGACATTGACGGCCGCGCGGGGCCCCGGGAAGTTTATTCCATGACGACGCCGAGCGCGCCCGACGAACCGTTCATCGACGACATCACCGTGCTCGCCACGGACGGCTTCCGGCTGGCCGCGACGCTGTTTCTGCCCCGCCGCGTCCGGCGCGCCGCGGTCCTGATCAGTTCGGCCACCGCGGTGCCGCGCAAGATCTATCGCGGTTTCGCCACCCACCTCGCCGGTCAGGGCGCCGTCGTGCTGACTTACGACTACCGCGGCGTCGGCGGCTCGCGGCCGAAGGCGCTGGCCGGCTTCAAGGCGTCGATGGCCGACTGGGCGGCGCTCGACATGACCGGCGCCATCGCCTGGATGCGGCAGCGCTACGGCGACTGGCCGCTCCGCTTCGTCGGCCACTCGTTCGGCGGCCAGGGGCTGGGGCTTGCGCCCAACAACACCGAGATCGCCCGCGCGCTGCTGGTGGCGGCCCAGGCCGGCTATTGGGGACTGATGACGCCGCCGGAGAATTTTCGGGTCTATGCCTTCATGAACTTCGTCGGCGTGCCGCTGACGCGGCTGTTCGGCTACGCGCCGGGCTTCATGGGGCTGGGCGAGGACCTGCCCCGTGACGCCTTCCTGCAATGGACCTCGTGGGTGATGAGCCCGCGCTACATGTTCGACGATGCCCACCTGCCGGCGCTGGCGAACTTCGCCGCCTTCAAGGGGGCGATGCGGGCCCATACCTTCACCGACGACCCGTGGGCGACGCCGGCCGCGGTCGAACTGTTGTGCTCGCACTATACCGGCACCAAGGCCGAGATCGTAAAACTGGCGCCGGCCGACGTCGGCACCGCCAAAATCGGCCATTTCGGCTTCTTCCGTCCCGAGCAGCAGGACGGACTGTGGCGCGGCGCCGCCGACTGGCTGCTGGCAGAGTGAGCGCCTACTCCGCCGCCTCGCGGACATAGCGCGCCGACGGCGTGCGCATCGTCACCAGTTCCTCGGCGGCGGTCGGGTGCAGCGCCATGGTGGCGTCGAAGTCCGCCTTGGTGGCCTTCATCTTCATCGCAATGCCGACGACCTGGATCGTCTCGGCGGCGGCCTCGCCGACGATGTGGCAGCCGAGCACGCGGTCGCTGTCGGCGTCGACGATCAGCTTCATCAGCACGCGGGTGTCGCGGCCGGACAGCGTCGCCTTCATCGGGCGGAACACCGCCTTGTAGACATCGACGCGCGCAAACTGCGCCCGCGCCTGCGCTTCCGTCAGGCCGACGGTGCCGACCTCCGGCTGCGAAAACACCGCGGTCGGGATATCGGCATGATCGACCATGACCTTGCGCCCGCCGAACACGGTATCGGCGAACGCCTGCCCTTCGCGGATCGCGACCGGCGTCAGGTTGATGCGGTGGGTGACGTCGCCGACCGCGTAGATGTGCGGCACGTTGGTCCGCGAGAACGCATCGACGGCGATGCCGCCATTGCGCGGATCGATGGCAACGCCCGCCGCCTCCAGTCCGAGATTGGCG
>JBDHSY010000436.1:0-3111 GCA_039808405.1 Xanthobacteraceae bacterium | reverse complement strand
CAGCATCGGATTCTTCGGCTTGAGCGTGTCATAGTCGTGCCCCAGACGCTTCATGACGCCCCGGCGAATCTGCGCGACGACGACGTCGGCCCCCTCGATGAGGGCGGCAACCTCTTCCCGGTCCTTCGGTGTCTTCAAATCCTTGACGACACTCCGCTTGCCCCGGTTCAACTGGAGAAAGGGAACGCTTTGCCCATCGACCTTGGGGCCCTGCTCCCTCATTTCGTCGCCGCCGCCCGGACGTTCGATCTTCAGAACGTCCGCGCCCGCCTCCGCCAGCATCAGCGTGCACAACGGCCCCGGCAACAGCGTCGTGAAATCGATGACCTTCAGATTTGTCAGGGGCAACGGCACGGCGACACTACGATCCGACGATGTCGGGGATGCGCTCGGCAGGCGGCGTATTGCGCGAGCGCCCTATCCTCGGCAAACCGTCGATCACGACCATGCCGATGCCAGGCAGATCGCCGAGTTGCACTGCCTCCAGAAGGTTTCCGCCGGCCGAACCCTGCGGCTTGTCCATGATCACGAAATCGGCGGCGCGTCCGATCTCGATGATGCCGGTATCGAGATTGCGCATGCGCGCCGTATTGCCGGTCCCGAGGCAGAAGGCAGTCTCGGCCGCGAGATCACCCATCGAACTCAGCATGCTGATCATGCGAACGATCCCGAGCGGCTGAACGCCGGAGCCGGCGGGGCTGTCGGTTCCCAGGATAACGCGATGCAGTTGATCCATTTCCCGCGCGATCCGCATCGTCACGAGCGCTGCGCGCTCGTTTCCGTTGTGAACGATTTCCAGCCCACGCTTGCAGCCCTCGCAGATGCAGCGGATCTCGCGATCGGGAAGCGCCGTCGGGCCGCCGTTCAGATGGCCGACGACGTCGGTATCCGCCTCGAGGACGACTTCGGACGCGATCAGCCCGGAGCCGGGAATCGAAGGGCCGCCGGTGTGGATGGTCGACTGAATGCCGTACTTTCTCGCCCAGCCGACCATCTTGCGGGCGGTCGGGCCGTCCTTCACGCCGCCGAGCCCCACCTCTCCGAGCAGCTTGACGCCGGCAGCGGCAAGTTCCTTGAAATCCTCTTCCACCATCTCCGGTTCGATCACCGGGGCGCCGGCGTGAATCTTCACTCCGCTCGGCCTGAAGTTCGTAAAGACCCGCTGGGAGGAGATCGCCAGCGCCTTCAGACCGACGACATCGCGCGGCCGGCCGGGCATGTGCATCTCGCCCGCGGAGATCATCGTCGTGACCCCGCCATTGAGCGTCGAGTCGATCCAGTTCAACTGGTTCTGACGCGGCGTCCAGTCGCCGGCCACGGGATGCACATGGCTGTCGATCAGCCCCGGCGTGAGGGCCGCGCCGTTCGCGTCCACGACGATATGCGCGCCATCCTGATCGACGTCCTTCGATTTCCCGACGGCGGCGATCCGCCCGCCGATCGCAACGACCGTGTCCGCATCGAGCAGCGGCTGCTCGAGCTTGCCGCTGAGCAGGAGGCCGATATTGCGGATAACCAGCTTGTGGTCGGGCGCAGTCACCCCTGAGACGAGTTCCATGTCTGACTTTCAAGTTCCCGCGCCGGCCCCGTCGGCCGCCGCCATTCGTTAGCCGCTAGACCGCCGCAGTGCGCGCGCCCACCCCGAGCAGCCGGTGCTGCAACGGCTCATCCTTCGACAGTTCATAGGTCGTCCCGGCGAAAGCGACGGCGCCGTTGACGAGCACGTACGCCCGGTCCGCCATCGCCAGCACCGAATGCGCGTCGTGCTCGACGATCACCAGGCTGGCGCGCGTCCTGAGCTTGGCAACGGCGTCCTTGATGTCGGCGACGACCGACGGCGCGAGCCCTTCGAAAGGCTCGTCCAGAAGAATCACCTTGCTTGGCGACATCAGCGCGCGCGCGATCGCCAGCATCTGCCGCTCGCCGCCGGACAGCGTTCCGGCCTTGTTCTGGGCGAGAGACTGAAGCTTCGGAAAGAGCGAGTAGATCTCCTCGACCGAGGCGCCGCCTTTCCGGCTGGCCAATTGCAGATTGGTGGCGACCGTCAGATCTTCAAATACGCGACGCCCTTCCGGGACGATGGAAATGCCCTCGCGGTTGATCCGGCTCGGGCGCTGTCGGGTCAGGTCCTTGCCGCCGAGCGAGATCGACCCAGACTCGATGGGAAGCGTGCCCATGATCGCGCGCAGAAGCGTGGTTTTGCCGACGCCGTTCCGGCCCAGCAGCGCGACCACCTCGTTCTGGCGGACTTCCAGATCAATCCCCTGCAGAACGCTGCCGCCGCCCGCATAGCCGCCGACCAGCCCCTTCACGCTCAACAGCGAAGGCGCGGCAAGCCCGTCCGGCGGCGGAGCCACGACCTCGACCTTGCCGTGCGCCTGGCCGAGATAGGCGGAAACGACCTCGGGGCTCTTCACGACCTCGGCCGGCGGGCCATCCGCGATCATGCGGCCCTGATGCAGCACCGAAATGCGATCGGAAAGATCGAGAACCCGGTCGATATCGTGCTCGACGAGAAGCACGGCATGCGTCTCGGCCAGCTTCTTTATCAGGCGGCCGACGATCTCGCGATCCGACTGCGTAAGCCCCGCGAGCGGTTCGTCGAGCAGCAAGAGCTTTGCATCCGTCGCCAGCGTGACCGCGATTTCCAGCAGCCGCTTTTGACCGTGCGAGAGCTCCGAGCACGGGGCGCCAGCACGCTCGGACAGCCCGACGGCCTCCAGGATCGCCCACACCCGCTGATTGGAGGCCGCGTCGCTGTAGGCGTTGCGCCAGAACCGCCACCACTGGCGGCGCGAGGCCTGCACCGCAATCCGTACGTTCTCGAAAGCCGTGAGGTTCTGGAAAACACTCAGGATCTGGAACGAGCGGCCGATACCCAGACGGCTCCTGCGATAGGTCGGAAGGCGCGTGATGTCGGTCCCGTCGAAAACGATGCGGCCGGCGTCCGGCAGCACAATCCCGCTCAGGATGTTGAAGAACGTGGATTTGCCGGCGCCGTTCGGGCCGATGATGCTGTGCAGCTGCTTCGGATAGACGTCCAGCGAAATATCGCGCGACGTCACGACAGGGCCGAAACTTTTGCTCAAGCCCTTGATCGACAGAACGGGC
>JBDHSY010000435.1:0-3129 GCA_039808405.1 Xanthobacteraceae bacterium | reverse complement strand
AATATCTTCGTTCACCTCAAAAGAAGTTGTGGTTGCTGCCCTCTCGATAATTTTGGTAATTGGGGCTAAGTTGTCAACGGATTTGGCTTTTATTGTTTCTAACTTTGTTATTGCTTTTTTAGCTTCTTCCTTTTTCTTTTCTAAAGTCTCAAGCATCAATTTTTTCTCGTTCTTGTCTACAAAGCCTTCTTCTTTTTTCTTTTCAAACTGTTCAACAATTTCATTGTAACTATTGATTGATTTAACAGCACTATTTACATCAGATGCTGTATAGCATAGTTTGTGAATTGTCGTGTGAAAAAAGTTTTTGAGTTTGGTTTCAAACTCATAATAGGTATCTGTTTCAGAAAAATTATCACGTCTTGCATTTGGAATTAAGTCAGGGTGTAAGCCGTAAACTTCACCGAAAAAATAGAACTGAAATCGTCTATCACGGTGAAAACGTGTAAGCGTATCTTCATTACCTATTTGAATATTTGATTTTCTTAGGCGAAAACCTCTTGAATAGTTTATTTGATTAAGCGATTGGTTCTTTTCAGTTATGCCATACCAACCCCAAAACAGTTTGTTCTTTTCTTTGTCATATTCCTTGAAAAACAAAACATCAATAACTTCACCGATTTTTTTTCGATTGGTTGCATCTGTTCCCTCATAGATATATGAATTGTAACCCTTGAAAAGTTGGTCGGTGTTTATGAAAGTCTTGTATTCATCTAACTTGATACCTTCTTTTTCTAATTCGTCATAGATTTTCCTTGCATAAACAAATGACCTACTAAATGGGACAGGAGCAACCATTGATAGATAACTTCTAATTTCCTTTACATCTAAAAGGTCTTTGTTCGTTACGCCAAGCAATGTAACCCTAAAATAATGTGCTTCGGGCTTTTCTTTTGCTTTTTCTAATGATGTAACAGCATCAATTACTGCTGAAGCTTCTTCTTTTTGATTTCTGTTATTGATGATGCTTTTAAGTTTTAGAGCATCCCAAGTCATTATTGATTTTACAGACTCACCTTTAAATGATGTTTCAAAAACAAGTTTTTCGCAATATCCTAATCCGCCTAATCTTCCGATGCCTCTAAAACCTTTATCAACGCCTCTTTGCTTTGTAGACTGAGCTATGTTTTTTAGAATTTCGACAACCTTGTTTTCTTCGATACCTGTTGCGTCATCTTCAATAGAGATGATTTTTTTTGCAGGGTCAATTATGATATGAATTTCACCATCTTCAACCAAACCTTGTTGCCTTGCTTTGTCTATTTGGTCGGCTGCATTTTGAATATACTCACGGTAAATAAACCTTGAATCGTCATACATACCGATTGTAAGCGATTCAATAACATCTTTACCAATTACTGTTTTATAGTTCTTATCCATTCTTAAACTGTTTGTATAATGGTCTAGGAAATTTGATGTTAAGCAATGACCTAAACACTGGATTTTGTAAAATGTATTCTCCCTGTTTCAACCTTGTTAGCATTGATTTGTAAACTGGTGGAACAAATTGATAATCGGGTTTTGAAATTTCAATTGCATTTGTTCTGCCGTAAGCGTGGGTTGCACAATTGCCTTTAACTCTATCGTGAATGTCGCTTTTAAACTGTTCAGCAGCAAATAAGATTATACCTAATGAACGCCCTCTTTCAGTAATGTCTAAAAGCTGTCTTAAAATTGGTGAGTTTTTTGGAACGTCTTTACTTCCATACTTATTTAACTCGTCAATGAAAATCACGATTTTAGACGGGATTTCAGCTTCTTCTCTATCTGTAATTTGTCCAAGTTTCAAATCATAAATAGCACGCATTACATCACCAAAAACAAAGCCTTGTGCTTCTTCATCAAGTTTCGCAATGTCAATAACGTGAATGTCATTTTTCTTAATTTGCTTAATTGATTCTTGTAAACGGACTTCTGTTCCGTCACGTTTCAATGAATTTGAAAAGAATAGGTTTCTTTCTAATGCCTTTCTGAACAAGCGGTAAAACTTCCTCCAACTCAAAACAGAAATTGTTTTGTCTTTTCCTGTGTCGCCTTTTTCTTGATGCTTCTTAATTTCCTCTTTTAAGTCTTCCCAATTTGTAATACCGTTAAAATGTCCCTCCCCTGAAGTTATGTAATTAACGATTGATTCCATTGATTGAGTTGGGTCGTCAATATTAGAAAAAAGCAAGTCCAAACTTTCTTTATCGTTTTCAAATAAGTATTTGTATTGGAATGCTTTTTTCAATTGCTTTTGGCTCTCTACATCTCTGATGTCTGCATAGGTTGTAGATTTTATATCCTTTGAATACGGATAGAAGTATTTCACATTCTTGAATGGTGATACTTCGAGTTCCAAATCTTTATAAATCTGTAAATCGCTTTCTGTTAGTTCGTCATTGGGTTCGTCAATTGCCAATAAATCCCTACCTTTCACATTCAGTAATACAAATGCAACGCTTTCATTACTGTCATTTTTTAAATATTGCTCCTGAATAGCTTTTAGCAAAAACATTGCATAGGAAGTTTTAGACGCTAATCCCGAAATTCCCGAAATATTTAAGTGTGCTCCTTCTGGTCCAATCAAAAAATGAGAATTGAAATGCACAGGAACGGTGATTTTATCTTCGTCCTCATACATTTCAATTACTCCGCAAGGCAAAGGATTTTTAATTCCTTTTAGTCCTAATGCCATTTTTACATCTTCTTCGTCTGCTAATGAAACGGTGTAACCATCTAATACTGGTGTGTAAATGTTTTCTGAGTTTGCGACAACCTTTGCTTTAACATAGTTCATTCCAATTCTTTGAGTATTACTCCTTGATTCAACTTCTCCAAAGTCGCTTGAAATGTAACCAGCAAGGAAACTTGCACCATCAGTTAAGTGTGAAATTTCCTCTACAACACCAAAGGTTACAGAGTTTTTGATATGCTGAACCTTAACAACGTCAAAAGGTTTGATGATTAAATGTTTGTCAGTCCAAAAGTAGAACTCATCTACTGTTGTTGGAACTTTCTCGGTGGCAATTATTTTTCCTATTTTCTTCATTAAAATAAATTTAAAAAGTTGATGTCGCTCAAATACTTACTCTTGATAAAGCTTTCTGTAAGATAAACGGGATACAAATGATTAGCCCATCTTGCGTC
>JBDHSY010000434.1:0-3136 GCA_039808405.1 Xanthobacteraceae bacterium | reverse complement strand
TTCAGCAGGAAATCGTTGGCCATCATGATGGCGGAGAGCACGTTGTTGAAGTCGTGGGCGATGCCGCCGGCGAGCTGCCCCACCGCCTGCATCTTCTGCGACTGGGCAAACTGGTTTTCCAGCGAGCGCTTCTCGGTGGTCTCCAGCAGGTAGACGATGGCCGCTTCGGCATCGCCCTGCTCGCCGACGCCGGTGACGTAGAACAGCCCCCAGCGCTCCTTGGCGCCGTCGAGCATCGCCTCCACGGGCGCGATGTCGCCCTGGCCCTCGGCGGCGCTGGCGATGGCCGCCTTGAGGGTGTCGCGGTCGCGGGCGGCAACCGCATCGAGGATCGAGGCCGGGTTGGCGGCCGCCGGCGCGAGGCTCTGCGCCAGCTTGGCGAAGCGGGCGTTGGCGCGCACGACGCGGCCGTCGCGGTCCACCGTGGCGATGGCCATCGGGGTATGGTCGAAGAAACGCATGAAGCGCACCTCGGCGGCGCGCTGGCGATCGGCGCCCTCGTCGCGGGCGCGGCTGATGACCAGCGTGCGCGACGCGCCGGGGGTGCCGTCGGCGCCGAAGGCGAGCTTGTGGTAGAGCCGCGCCGGCACGGTCTTGCCGCCGCGCATGCGCAGATCGACGTCCACCACCTCGGTCTTGACCTCGCCGGGCGCCGGCTGGACCGACGTGATCAGCGCCGCGCCGTCGCCGGCGACGATGTCGGCGAGCTTGAGGCCGCCCGAGCCGATCTCGGCCAGGTCGTGGTCGAGCCAGCCCGCGAGCGTGGCGTTGACATAGACCAGCGCGCCGGAGGCATCGGCCGAGAAGAAGCCGCAAGGGGCGTGATCGAGATACTCGATGGCGTGCTGCAACTCCTGGAACACGTCCTCCTGCTGGGCGCGGTCGCGGGTGATGTCGGTGATCGACCACACGTTGCTGCGCGCCTCGCGCCCCGTCTCGCCGAGCGGGCGCACCTTGAGCCGCAGCCAGCGCGCAGGCTGCCCGTCGCTGCCGGCGAGCCGCACCTCCTCCTGCTGCCGCTTGCCCTCGCGCGCCGCCTTGAGCAGCCGGAACACGGCTTCCGACACGTCCGGATTGCCGATGAACACCCGCTCGACGGGGCGGGCGTCGGCGGCGGCGGCCGCCCCGGTCAGGGCCAGATAGGCGGCATTGGCATAGACGACGTGACCGCGCGCGTCGGTCACCGCCAGCGCGTCGGCGGCGTGATCGGCGAGCGGCCGCAACACGGGATCGTCGGCCTTGCGGTCGGCGAAGCGCAAAATGCCGGCGGCGACCGCGAACAGCATGAACAGGCCGACGGTGGCGAGCACTGCCAGCAGGCCGAGAATATAGGGCTGGGCATGGAAGCGGCCGAGCGCCATCAGCGCCGCCGCGGCGGCCACCACCACGCCGGCCACCGCCAGCACCAGCACGATGCTGCCGCCGCGCCGCACGCCATCGGCGGCAAAGCGCTCGGCGGCCGCCGACCCGGTCATGGCGGAGGGAGTGATGGCGGAAGGATTTTGGGCCTGATCGGTCATCCCTGCACCGCGCGCCGTTGTGCGGCCTGTCCCGGCAAGCCGGGCTCAATCGCCTCGCTGGGCGCGCCGCGGCGCGCCCGCCCCTTGAGTGCCTGAATCGCCCCACTCGACGCAAGCGCAACCTGCGGGAACCCGGCCGCCGTCCTCATGAGGCGAAGCCCCGCTTCAACCGCATCACGAAGCCGATCACCTCGGCGACGGCGTGGTAGTGCTCGACCGGAATTTCCTCGTCGATATCGACTGCGGCGTGCAGCGCCCGCGCCAGCGGCACGTTCTCGACGATGGGGATGTCGTGCGCCGTCGCCACCTCGCGGATCTTGAAGGCGATCAGGTCGGTGCCCTTGGCGACGCAGACCGGCGCGCTCATGCCGCGCTCGTATTTCAGGGCCACCGCAAAGTGCGTCGGGTTGGTGATGACGACGGAGGCCTGCGGCACCGCCGCCATCATCCGCTTGCGCATCCGCGCCATCCGCAACTGGCGGATGCGCGCCTTGATGTGCGGGTCGCCCTCCGACTGCTTGAACTCCTCCTTCATCTCCTGCATCGACATCTTCTGTTTCTGGAACCACTGCCGGTACTGGAACAGGAAGTCGGCGATCGCCACCACCGCAAGCAGCGCCACCGCCGCGCCGAGCAGTTGCAGGGTCAGGCTGGTGCTCTCGCCGAGCAGCGTCGCGGGATCCTGCCGCACCATCGGCTCCAGGCGGTTGCGCTGCGGCCACAGGATCGCCAGCAGCACCGCGCCGAGCAGCACGATCTTGAACACACCCTTGGCGAAGTTGGCGGCGGCCTGCTTGCCGAACAGCCGCTTGGCGCCGGCGAGCGGCGCAATCTTGCTGAACTTCGGCTTGAGCGCCTCCGCCGACAGCACCGGCCGGTGCTGCACCATGTTGCCGGCGGCCGCCGCCAGCATCAGCAGCAGGAACGGCACGCCCAGGGCGGCAAGCAGCGCCAGCCCGATCTGGCCGGTCAGCGCGATCAGGCTCGCGCCGTCGGTCCGGATCACCCCGGCGTTGGCGATCAGGTTGCGCAACGGCGCCAGAATGCCGTGTCCCGCGGAGGCGCCGAACGACGACAGCACCAGCGTGCCGCCGGCGATCATGAACCAGGTGTTGACTTCCTGGCTCTTGGCGACGTCGCCGCGCTCGTGCGCGTCGTCGAGCCGTTTTTGGGTCGGGTCTTCGGTTTTGTCGGAGGTGTCGCTGTCCTCGGCCATCAGCGCACGCCCGCCGCGAGGACGACGATTCCGACATGCGCCGCTGGCCGATCGGGCTTCGGCATGCGCCGATCACGTCCGCCCGTCAGGCCCGCGCTGGTCGCGCGCATCCACGTCTTGGCAACGGCTCCGCAGGGAAGGCGCGGATGGCCGGGACGAGCCCGGCCATGACGGTGTTTCAAGATGATCGCAGCCGGTTCTAGCGCGGCGTCAGCTCGTGCAGCACGCCGACCAGGTAGTCGATGAAGGTGCCCATCATCGCCGCGATCACCGCCGCGAGGATCAAAAAGCCGGCCAGGATCGAGAGCGGGATGCCGATGAAGTACACCTGCATCTGCGGCATCAGCCGCGCCAGCACGCCGAGCCCGATGTTGAAGACCAGGCCGAACACCAGAAACGG
>JBDHSY010000433.1:0-3138 GCA_039808405.1 Xanthobacteraceae bacterium | reverse complement strand
GCCGACGACCGCGGCGAGATCGGCGGCGTCGCGCAGGCCCAGATTGAGCCCCTGCGCGCCGATCGGCGGGATGACGTGGGCGGCCTCGCCGACCAGCGCGATGCGGCGGGCCGCAACCTGCTGCGGCCGCTCGATGGCCAGCGGGAAGCAGTGGCGGCCGGGTGCCGCCTGCATGGCGCCGAGAATGGAATGCGACTGCCGCTCCGCTGCCTGCCCCAGCGCCGCATCGCTCATCGCGACCAGCCGTTCCGCTTCGGCCGGCGTGGTGACCCACACCACGCTGGAGCGGTCGCCCGGCAGCGGCACGAACACGCACGGCCCGTGCGGAGTGTGAAACTCGGTCGAGGCGTCGTGGTGCGGCCGGGAATGGCTGACGTTGAAGGTGACGGCGGCCTGATTGAGCGACCGGCGCGTCACGGCAATGCCGGCCGCCTCGCGGCACAGCGAGCGCCGGCCGTCGGCGCCGACGACCAGCGGTGCGACCAGCGTCTGTCCGTCGTGGGTGCGGACTTCGACCGCCGCGTCGGCGGGGACGACCGTATCGGCCTCGTCGTCGATCCGGGTCAGGTTTCGGCATTCGTCGCTCGCGGCCTCGAGCGCCGCCACCAGCATGCGGTTCTCGATGTTGAAGCCGAATGCCTCGAGGCCGATCTCGGTACAGTCGAACCGCACCTCGGGCGCCCGGAACAGCCGGCCGGTGTCGTCCACCAGCCGCATGGCGCGCAGCGGCGCCGCCGCTTCGGTGCAGCGCCGCCACACGCCGAGCCGCTCCAGCAGGTCGAGCGAACGGCCGAACAGGGCAGTGGTGCGATTGTCGCCGTAGGCGACGCGGCGCGCCACCAGCGCGGTCCGCACTCCGGCGTCGCCGAGTGCGATGGCCGTGGCGAGGCCGGCCGGGCCGCCGCCGACCACGATGCAGTCGAATGTCAGGGTCGAAGGGGGAGCTGCGGGCATGGTCCGTCACACCGTTGTCGTGCCGCAAGGCGGTGCTGTCTTAGCGTAGCATAGCCGAAAG
The DNA here is from genome assembly GCA_039808405.1 of Xanthobacteraceae bacterium. Taxonomy (GTDB): domain Bacteria; phylum Pseudomonadota; class Alphaproteobacteria; order Rhizobiales; family Xanthobacteraceae; genus PRO6. The sequence continues at coordinate 2,123 of JBDHSY010000433.1, read as the reverse complement.
TTCCGCGAGGCGCCGGCTTTGCCGCCTGTCATGATCCCTGTTCATGGGGTGGGCAATCCTGTTATTCAAGCAGGCTGTCCGCGCGCCGCCGCGGCGGTTTCGCCTGCTCCCTCGATTTTCGGATGTGACGCATGCTCGACCTTCTTGCCAGCCCCGAAGCGTGGGCGGCGCTGCTCACCCTGACGGCGCTCGAAATCGTGCTCGGCATCGACAACGTGATCTTCCTGTCGGTGATCGTCTCGCGCATCCCCGAACCGCTCGCCACCCGCGCGCGCCAGATCGGACTGGCGCTGGCGCTGATCTTCCGCATCGCGCTTCTGTCCATTCTGGTGTGGCTGATCGGGCTGACGCAGCCGGTGCTCACCGTGATGGACTTCGACTTCTCCTGGCGCGACATCATCCTGATCGGCGGCGGCGCCTTCCTGATCGCCAAGGCGACCCACGAGATTCACGGCGAGGTCGAGGCCAACGAGCACGGCGGCGGCGAGGCCAAGGCAGCCACCTCGTTCTTCTGGATCGTCATCCAGATCATCATCATCGACATCGTGTTCTCGCTCGATTCCATCATCACGGCGATCGGCATGGCCAAGGATCTGGAGATCATGATCGCGGCGGTGATCATCGCCTGCATCGTGATGTATGTCTCATCGGGTCCGGTGGCGCGCTTCGTCGCCAAGCATCCCACCACCAAGATGCTGGCGCTCGCGTTTCTGGTGATGATCGGCGTGGCGCTGGTCGCCGACGGCTTCCACTTCCACATTCCGCGCGGCTACATCTACTTCGCCATCGTCTTTTCGGTGGCGGTGGAGTTCTTCAACATCCTCGCCCGGCGCAACCGCAAGCGCGCCTGAACGCCGCAGCGTTCAGGCGCGCCAATATTGACAACGTCGCGCCGATGTCTTTCGTTGCGCGGACACGACACGAAGGAGGCAGCGACATGACCAAGGCGGTTCGCGTTCACAAGCACGGCGGCCCCGAGGTGCTCACTTACGAGGACGTCGAGGTCGGCGCGCCCGGCGCCGGCGAGGTTCGCATCCGCCAGACCGTGGTCGGCCTCAACTTCATCGATGTCTATTTCCGCACCGGCCTCTACAAGCCGCCGGCGCTGCCCTTCATCGCCGGCAACGAGGCGGCCGGCGTCGTCGTGGCGGTCGGGTCCGACGTCACCGACTTTCACCCCGGCGACCGCGTCGCCTACTACTCCAACCTCGGTGGCTATGCCGAGGAGCGCATCATCCCCGCGGAGAAGCTGGTCAAGCTGCCCGATCACATCAGCGATGAGCAGGCCGCGGTCCTGATGCTCAAGGGCATGACCGCGTTCTACCTGCTGCGCAAGACCTTCAAGGTCGAGCCGGGCCACCGCGTGCTGATCCACGCCGCCGCCGGCGGCGTCGCGCTGCTGGCCTGCCAATGGGCCAAGGCGCTCGGCGCCACCGTGATCGGCACCGTCGGCTCGAAAGCCAAGGCGGAGCTCGCGCTCGCCAACGGCTGCGACCACGTCATTCTCTACCGCGACGAGGATTTCGTCGCCCGCGTCAAGCAGATCACCGATGGCGCGCTGTGCGACGTGGTCTATGACAGCGTCGGCAAGACGACGTTTCCGGGGTCGCTGAAGTGCCTGCGCCGCCGCGGGCTGTTCGTGTCGTTCGGCAACGCCTCCGGGCCGGTGCCGCCGTTCCCGCTCGCCGAACTCAACGCCCACGGCTCGCTCTATGCGACGCGGCCAAAACTCAACGACTACGTTGCCACGCACGAGGAGCTCGTCGAGGCGGCCGATGCGCTGTTCTCGGCGGTGCTGAGCGGCAAGCTCAAGGTGCAGATCAACCACGCCTATGCCTTGAAGGACGTGGCCAGAGCCCACACCGATCTCGAAAGCCGCGCCACCACCGGCGCCGTCATCCTGCGGCCGTAACCTTACGCGGCCTCGCTGAACGGGGCGACGGCGATGCCGTGGCCGGCGAGCGCATCGCGTACGGCGCGGGCGATCTCGACCGCACCGGCGGTGTCGCCATGGATACACACGGTGTCGATCGGCACTTTGACCACCTTGCCGCCGGCCGAGGTGATGGCGCGCTCCGTCACCATGCGGACGACGCGCGCGGCGATCGCCTCCCTGTCGTGCA
>JBDHSY010000432.1:0-3161 GCA_039808405.1 Xanthobacteraceae bacterium | reverse complement strand
CTTGTGTTCCTGGTGCTGGCGGCACTCGGCGGCGCCGCGGCGGGGTTCGCCGTGGCGACGCTACTGATGCGGCGCAAGGTGCAGCCGCTCGCCGCCGACGCCACCCGCGAGGCGGCGCTGCGCCTGATCGCCGAGGAGCGGCAGGCGGCGGCGCAGCAGGACTATCAGAAGCTGTTCGAAGGCTCGGTGGACGGCATCTACGTCACCACGCCGCAGGGCACCATTCTCAACGCCAACCGCGCGCTGGCGCGGATGATGGGGTTCGACACGCCGCGCGACCTGATCGACGGCGTCGCCGACGTCGCCCACGGCATCTATGTCGATCCCGCCGATCGGGCCGAGTATCAGCGCCGCATGACGCGCGACGGCATGGTGCGCGAATTCGAGTACCGGGCGCGGGCGCGCGACGGCCGCACCGTGTGGCTGTCCGACAGCGCCACCGCCGTCCGCGACGCCAGGGGCAATGTCGTGCGCTACGAGGGCACGGTGCGCGACATCACCAATCAGATGCGCACCGAGCAGGCCCTGGAAGACGCGCGCCGCCATTTGCAGCAGGTCATCGACACGGTGCCGGCGGTCATCAACGTCAAGGACACCAGCCTGCGCTACATCCTGATGAACCGCTACATGGCCGGCGTGTTCGGCATCGAGCCGGAGACCGCGATCGGGCGCACCACGTCGGAACTGATGGCGCGCTACGGATCGGCCAAGTCCGACGACAACGACCGCCAGCTTCTGGCGACCGGCGAGGAGCTCGGCTTCTACGAGGAGGAATACCTCGACGTCTCCGGCACCATGCGGCAGTGGATGGTCAACAAGGTGCCGCTGCGCGGCGCCGACGGCACCATTCAGTCGATCGTCACCGTGGCGCTCGACATCGGCGAGCGCAAGCGCAGCGAGCAGGAGATGCGCAAGGCGCGCGATGCCGCCGAGGCGGCGCTGCAGAACCTGCGCGCCACCCAGGATTCGCTGATCGAGACCGAGAAGCTCGCTGCCCTCGGCCGCCTCGTCGCCGGCGTCGCCCACGAGGTCAACAATCCGGTCGGCATCGGCCTCACCGTCGCCTCGTCGCTGGAGCGGCGCTGCGCGCTGTTCGAGGCCGAGGTCGCCAAGGGCGAACTGCGCCGCTCGCACCTGACCGAGTTCATCGCCGCCAACCGCGACGCCGCGCGCCAGCTGGTCGCCAACCTCAACCGCGCCGCCGAGCTGATCCAGTCGTTCAAGCAGGTGGCGGTGGACCGCAACTTCTCGCACCGGCGCAGCTTCGACGTCGGCGACCTCACCGAGCAGCTCGTCACCAGTCTGCGGCCGGGTTCGCGCAAGCACAACCTCGCGCTCACCGTCGAGTGCGAGCCCGGCCTCGAGATGAACAGCTACCCCGGCTCCTACGGCCAGGTGCTCACCAACCTGTTCCTCAATGCGGTGGCGCACGCCTTTCCCGACGGCGCGCCGGGCCGGATCGACATTCGCGTGCGCGGCCACGGCGACGACGAGATCGAACTGACCTTTGCCGACAACGGCTGCGGCATGAGCGTCGAGGTGCGCCGCCACGCCTTCGACCCGTTCTACACCACGCGGCGCGACCAGGGCGGCACCGGGCTCGGCCTGCACATCGTGCATTCGCTGGTCACCGGCCGGCTCGGCGGGCGGCTCAATCTGGAGTCCTCGCCCGGCAACGGCACCCAGATCCAGATCGTGCTGCCCCGCGCTGGGCCGCTGGAGATGGCGGCGGAGTGACGCCGGGCGCTTCTATTCGCAGCAGGGGATTTCAAACAGATGCGTATTCTGATCGTGGGCGCCGGCGCCGTCGGCGGCTATTTCGGCGGCCGGCTGCTTGCGGCCGGTCGGAACGTCACGTTCCTGGTGCGGCCGGCGCGCGCCGAAAAGCTGCGCCGCAACGGCCTCGTCATCAACAGCGCGACCGGCGACGCCGCGGTGGCCGATCCGCCGGTGGTGACGCGCGAGACACTGCGCGAGCCGTTCGATCTCGTCCTTCTGAGTTGCAAGGCTTACGACCTCGACGGCGCCATCGACGCCTTCGCCGCCGCCGTCGGGCCGCGCACGCTGGTATTGCCGCTGCTCAACGGCATGCGCCATCTCGACGTGCTCGACGCGCGCTTCGGCGCCGGACGCGTGCTCGGCGGGCTTTGCATCATTGCCGCCACGCTGGAGGAGGGCGGCGCCATCCGCCACCTCAACGAGTCCCACGACCTGGTGTTCGGCGCGCGCGACGGCGCGGCGTCGGAGCGGGCCGGCGAGATCGAGGCGGCTTTGTCGGGCGCAGGCTTTGCCGCCCGCCTGAGCGACCGCATCGTCGGCGAGATGTGGGAGAAGTGGGTGCTGTTGAGTTCGCTCGCGGCGGCAAGCTGCCTGATGCACGCCGCCGTCGGCGACATCGTCGCCGCCCCCGGCGGCCTGGCCTTTCTCGACGGACTGGTCGACGACTGCATCGCGATTGCCGAGGCCAACGGCCACCGGCCGCGTGAGGCCTCCATCGCCCGTGCCCGCACCATGCTGACCTCGGCCGGCTCGCCGTTTACCGCATCGATGTTCCGCGACATGGAGAACGGTTTTCCGGTCGAGGCCGACCATGTGCTCGGCGACCTGATTGCGCGGCGCGATGCCGCCGGGCTCAAGCCCTCCGTCCAGGGTCGGCTCGACCTCGCCTATCTGCATCTGAAGGCTTACGAGAACCGCCGCGCCCGTGGCGGCTGACGGGGCGGTCATCCGGGCGCATGCGGCACCACGGCGGTGGCCTCGATCTCCAGCCGCGCGTCCGGCTCGACCAGCCGCACCACCTGCACCAGCGCCATCGCCGGATAGTGCGTGCCGAACACGGCGCGATAGGCGCGGCCGACCTCTTTCAGGTTGGCGAGATACTCGTCCATGTCGACGACGTACCAGGTGAGCCGCACCAGGTGCGTCGGCGCGGCACCGCCCTCGGCGAGGATGGCGGCGATGTTGCGCAGCGTCTGCTCGGCCTGCGCGGCGAAGCCTGCCGCGAAGCGGCCGTGCGCGTCCCAGCCGACGATGCCGCCGGTGACGACGAGGCGGCCTTCGGCGGCCATGCCGTTGGCGTAGCCCTTCGGCACCGGCCAGCCGGCCGGTTGCAGCGCGCGCGGCGCGGCCGGGTCGTCGTCGTCGGGGGGCAGGACGGCAAC
>JBDHSY010000431.1:0-3172 GCA_039808405.1 Xanthobacteraceae bacterium | reverse complement strand
GCAACAGCGGCAGCGCCGAGAGGCCGTCGAGGTCGGGCATCTCGATGTCGAGCACCACCACGTCGGGGGCGACGCGCTCGATCTGGTTGACGGCATCGCGGCCGGTGCGCACCGAGGCCACCACCGAGAGGTCGCGCTCGGCGTCGATCCAGCGCGACACCAGGCCGCGAATGACCGCGGAATCGTCGACGACCATGACCCGCACCGTGTCCTGCTGTACGGAAGGCGAAGGGGCGGGCGGGGTGAGGGAGACTGTCATGGTCGAGAGAGGCGGCGGTCCGGCGGTTGCGCCGTTCGGCGGCGATGCCGGAGGGGCCTCTGCGTGTCTCCTTGCCGTGGTGCGCTTGATCGGACGGCGGAGGCCGCCGCCCTATCGGATCAGATCAGGCCGACTTCATGAAACTTCGCCGTCATGATCTCGCGATCGAACGGCTTCATGATGTACTCGTTGGCGCCGGCATGCAACGCCCGCGCGATATGGGCGACGTCGTTCTCGGTGGTGCAGAACACCACCTTCGGCCGCTCGCCGTCGGGCATGCGCCGCAGGTTGCGCAGGAATTCGTAGCCGTCCATCACCGGCATGTTCCAGTCGAGCAGCACGGCGTCGGGCAGGCCGTTCTGGCAGATCGCCAGCGCCTTGGCGCCGTCCTCCGCTTCGATAATTTCGAAGGCGAGCCCTTCGAGAATCCGCCGCGCCACCTTGCGGATGACGCTCGAGTCATCGACGATCAGACACGTCTTCATGATTGTTTCATCCCCGAAAATCCAGCTTTCGTTCAGCCGCCGCGTACGGCGGAGCTATGGTCACGCTGCCGCTTCCGGCAGCATGTCCAGCACGCGATCGACGTCGAGAACCACCAGGAGCCGGCCCTCGAGCCGGTAGATGCCGGCTGTCATCCTGGCAAGCCGCGGGTCGAGATTGGCAGGGTTTGCTTCGCGCTCGGCGTCGGCGAGTTTCAGCACCTCGCCGACCGAATCGATCAACAGTCCGTAGGATTCGCCGCGCAGATCGACGCCGATGGCCATCGGCGGTCCGCCCGCCTCGCTTCTGGGCAGGCCGAGCCGCGCGCGCATGTCGATGGCGGTGACGATGCGGCCGCGCAGGTTGAGCAGGCCCGCGATCTCCTGCGAGGCCAGCGGCACGCGGGTCAGCCGCTCCGGCATGAACACGTCCTGCACGCGCGCGATCGGCAGTCCGAACAACTGATCTCCGATGGTCGCGGTGACGTATTCGGTCACGCTGCTGTCGTCGTTGGCAACCCTGGTCGTCATTTTCTTTTCGTCCTCATGCCGCCTTGCTGGCCTCGGCGGTCTGCTCCTTGAGCGCGGCGATCAGGCCGGGGCGGTCGAACTTCGCCACGTAATCGTGGAAGCCGGCCTGCCGGCCGCGCTCGATCGCCGCCGGCGACACCATCGAGGACAGCGCGATGATCGGGGTGGCGTTGAGCGCGGTATCGGCGCGCACGACTTCGGCGAACTCGAAGCCGCTCATGTCCGGCATCTCGATGTCGGTGAGGATGACATCCACGGGATCGCCGTCGCGCAGCAGGTCGAGCCCCTCGCGGGCGCCACCGGCGAGCTGCACGCGGTAGCCCGCCGCCTTGAGCACCGGCGCCAGCATGTTGCGGAAGAAGGCGGAATCGTCGATCAGCAGCACCGAGCGGGCGCCGGCCGACGGGCGCATTTCCTTGCGCGTGAACCAGTCGGCGAACGCCATCGGCAGGAAGTGGCCGACGTCGATCACCTCGGTCGCCTGGCCCTTGACGATGGCCGAGCCGAGCGTGCCGGCGGCGCCGGCCGAGACCTCGATATGCAGGTGCTCCTCGACGATATCGACGATTTCGTCGACCACGAGACCCATCGAGCGGCTGTCGTCGGTGAACACCAGCACCGACTGCTTGCCGCTGTCGCGGACCGACACGCCGTCCATCTCGACCAGCGGCATCAGGTGGCCGCGATACTGCACCATGTGCCGGCCGTTGGAGAGTTCGAGCTTGTCGGCGGCTATTTCCTCGAGCCGGGTGACGAGTTCGAGCGGCACCGCCTTGGGCTGCGGCGAGCCGGCGCGGAACACCAGCAGCGAGGTGCGCGCCTCGCCGGCGCCGGCGGCGGCGTCGGTGGTGTCCGCCCCATGCTGCAGCGTCGCCGCCGCGCCGAGCGCCTGGGCGATGCCGTTCGGGTCGATGATCATGATCACGGCGCCGTCGCCGAGAATGGTGTTGCCGGAGAACATGCCGATGTGGCGCAGCCGCGTCGACATCGGCTTGATGACGATTTCCTCGGTGTGGAACACGCCGCCGACGACGATGCCGAAGGTCTGGCTGCCGACCTGCATCACCACGATGAAGTGGCTGGCGGTGTCGGCGGCCGCGCCGTCGTCGAGCTTCAGCAGGCGGTCGAGGTGGACCAGCGGCAGCAGCTTGTTGCGCAGCCGCAGCACGGGCGTGTCCTTGATGCTCTCGATGCGGTGCTCCGAATCGGCCCGCGCCCGCACCAGTTCGACCACGGCCAGTTGCGGGATGGCGAAGCGCTCGCCGCCCGCTTCGACGATCAGGGCCGAGACGATGGCCAGCGTCAGCGGGATCTTGACGGTGACGCTGGTGCCTTCGCCGCGCACCGACTTGACGTCGATGGTGCCGCCGATCTGATCGATGTTGCTGCGCACCACGTCCATGCCGACGCCGCGCCCGGACACGCTGGTGACGGTCGCCGCGGTGGAAAAGCCGGGCGCGAAGATGAACTTGTGAATCTGCGCCTCGGCCATCGCCTCGAGCTCGGCCTCGGTCACGAGCCCGAGCGACAAAGCCTTGGCGCGGATGCGCGCGGTATCGAGGCCGCGGCCGTTGTCGGCGATGCGGATGTTGATGTGGCCGCCTTCGTGATAGGCCGACAGCCGGATGGTGCCCTGCGCCGGCTTGCCGGCGGCGGTGCGCTCGGCCGGGGTTTCGAGGCCGTGGTCGGCGCAGTTGCGCACCATGTGGGTGAGCGGGTCCTTGATCAGGTCGAGCACCTGGCGGTCGAGTTCGGTCTCGGCACCGTGCATCTCCAGCTCGATCTGCTTGCCGAGCTCGGCGGCGAGATCGCGCACGATGCGCGGCAGCTTCTGCCAGGCATTGCCGATCGGCTGCATGCGCGTCTTCATGACGCCTTCCTGCAGCTCGGCGGTGACGTT
>JBDHSY010000430.1:0-3183 GCA_039808405.1 Xanthobacteraceae bacterium | reverse complement strand
TGCCCCGGACGTAGCGCAGCGCGAAGCGGTGCGCTGCCGAGCCGGGGCCGTCACGAACTCCGGACCTGTCGCGGTCCCGGCTCTGCGAAGCGGCATGAAGGATGCCGCATCGCGTCCGGGACACGCGCGCGCCATGATGGATCGGCCTTACCGCTTGTTGCGGATCGGGATGTCCATGTCCTCGATCTTGATCTCGCGGACCGGCTCGTTGACCGCCCAGGCGAGGTTCGGATCGACCTTGACGCGGAAGTGATACATGCTTTGCAGGGCCTGATGGTCCTCCTTGCGGAACACCATCTTGCCCTTGGGCGTGTCGAATTCCATGCCCTCCATCGTCGCGATCAGCTTTTCGGTGTCGGTGGACTTTGCCTTCTCGACGGCCGTGACCACCGCCATCGCCGCGGCAAAACCGCCGGCGGTGAAGAAGTCCGGCGGCGCGCTGAAGCGCTTCTGGTGTTCGGCGACCAGCCAGTCGTTCACCGGGTTCTTCGGGATGTCGTAGTAGTAATAGGTTGCGCCTTCCATGCCGGGCAGGCGCTTGTAGGCCGCGAGCGCCGGCAGGATGTTGCCGCCGGTGGAGAGCTCGATGCCGTAACGCTTCGGATCCATGTCCTGCAGCTTGGTGAGCGGATCGCCGGCGCCGGCCCAGATCACCCAGATGATCTTCTTGCCGGGCTTGTCCTTCAGCGCGTCGAACAGGCGCTGGCCGACGGCGGTGAAGTCGGCGGTGTTGGTGGGGACGTATTCCTCCGCGGCGAGCGTCGCGCCGGTCTTGGCCAGCGCCTCCTTGAAGGCGGCGACGCCGTCGCGGCCGAAGGCGTAGTCCTGCGCCAGCGTCGCCACGGTGACGCCCTGCTTGCCGATCGCCACCGCGTTGGAGATCGCGTCCTGCGAGGAGTTGCGCGCGGTGCGGAAGATGTAGCGGTTCCACTTGTCGCCGGTGATCTGGTCGGCCACCGCCGGCTCGACGATGAGGATTTTCTTGTTCTCCTCGGCGATCGGCAGATCGGCGAGCGCCGCCGCCGACGACGTGGTGCCGATGGCGATGTCGGCCTTGTCGTCCTGATAGGCTTCGGCCAGCGCCGCCTTCGACAGGTCGGGCTTGCCCTGGTCGTCCTTGGTGATGATGACGATCTTGCGGCCATCGACCGTCATGGTGCCCTTGGTGGCGTACTCGAAGCCGAGCCGCAGGCCGGTCTCGGTCTGCTTGGCGTAGGCTTCTAACGGGCCGGTCTTGCCATAGATCAGCGCGACCTTGAGGTCGTCGGCATGGCCGGGACTGGCGGCGAAGGCGATGGTTGCGGCAGCGAGCAGAGCGACGGAGCGCACGATGATCCCTCCTGGTTGGTGGCCGGAGCCTAGATCATTTCGCGGCGGCGTGGGAAGGGCTTGACACTTCGGCCGGCAGGACGGATGGCGAACCGCCTGCCGTCAGCGCAGTCGTGCCAACAATTCGGCCGTCGGCCAGGAATCGGCGGGCAGGCCGAGCTTGACCTGCATCGCCTTGACGGCGATGCGGCTCTTCTGCCCGAGAATGCCGTCGATCTTGCCGACGTCGTGGCCGCGCCGGGCGAGCAGTTGCTGCAATTCGCGGATTTCATTGTGCGACAGTTGCGCGACCGGAGCGCCGGGCTTGCGCATCGGCGGTGCGCCGGCGATGCGCGTTGCAAGATAGGCGGCGGTCGTCGCGTAGATCAGCGAATTGTTCCACTCGGTGAAGGCGTCGAAATTCGCGTAAGCGAGGAAGGCCGGGCCGTTGCGGCCCATCGGCAGCAATAGCGAGGCCGGCAGCCGGTCGCCCGGCAGCGGCCGTCCGTCGGCCAACGTCACGCCCCATTGCGCCCACTGGCCGCGCGGATGCCGGATGGTCAGGTCGGCTTCGGCCCATGGCAGGTTTTGCGGCACGCGCACCTCCTGCAGCCACGGTTCGCCGCGCCGCCATTTGAGGCCGGTCGCGATATAGTTCGCGGTCGAGCCGATCACGTCGGGGGCGCTGCGCAGCATGTCGCGGCGGCCGTCGCCGTCGTAATCCACCGCGTAGTTGAAATAGTGCGTCGGCAGAAACTGCGTCTGGCCGAGTTCGCCGGCCCACGAGCCGATCATCTGGTCCGGGGTGAGATCGCCGCGCTGGATGATCTTGAGCGCGGCGATGGTCTCGTTCTGGAACATCTCGGAGCGGCGGCAGTCGTAGGCGAGCGACACCAGCGAGCGCAGCGTCGGCAGCTTGCCCATGTTGGCGCCGAAATCGCTTTCCAGCCCCCAGAACGCGGCGATCACCGCCGGCGGCACGCCAAACTCCTTCTCGGCGCGGGCGAACGCGCTGGCGTACTGCTTGATGCGCTGCTGGCCGCCCTTCATGCGATAGTCGGCGGCCATGCGGCCGGCGAACTCGGTGAAGATCTGGCCGAACACGCGCTGGCCGCGGTCGCGGTTGACGATGCCCTGGTCGTAGACCAGCAGCGGCGTGGCGGCGGCGATGGTCCGCTGCGACACGCCCTCGGCGGCGGCCTTTTGCAGCAGGCCGGCGAGGAAGCGGTCGAAACTGGCGCCGCCGTGGCAGCTCGCGCCGCGCTGGGCCAGCGCCGCACCGGGCAGTGCGGCGAGCGTCACCGCTGCGGCGAGGGCCAGAAGAATCGGGTAGCGTGTCAAGCGTTGCGTCCGCACTGTGCTGCTCATTTGATTGCCCGCGACATGATTCCCGACAAGATTGACATGAAAAGCGGCAAAAATCTAAGGACCGGCCGCGCTCGCGCGGTTGTGCTGCGCCTGCGCAACGCGGTGATCGCCGGCATCTGCGGCATGGCGGCGCAAAGCGTTTTGATGGCGGCGCGCCACCGGCTCGAGATTCTGCCGGCGTTTCAGCCCTACGACGACTTGCAGAGGGGGCTGGCGGCATGGGTCGGCCCGGCGTGGGCGCCGGCGCTGTCGTGGCTGTTGCCGATGGTCAGCGGCGCGGTGATCTGGAGTTCGATTTTCGCCTGGGCCTACGATGCGATCCCGGCGCGCGCCGCGCTCGGCGAGGGCCTCGTCGTCACCGTCTTTGCCTGGCTCGCGACCGGCCTCGTCATCCTGCCGGCGCTCGGCCACGGCCTGTTCGCGGTCCGCGCCGGCGCGGGCGGCTGGCCGGCGCTGATGATGCTGGGGATGCTCGCCGCCTATTGCCTGACGTTGAGCCTGGTCTAT
>JBDHSY010000429.1:0-3188 GCA_039808405.1 Xanthobacteraceae bacterium | reverse complement strand
TCGGTGATGTCCAGCCGCGCCGCGCGATCGCGGAGCTGGGCAAAGATGTCGGCGCCGCCGATCACCGCGATCTCGGTGACCAAACGTCGCAGCGCATCGCCGCGCGCCACGGAAAGCGCTGCATCGAGCGTGGGCGCCGCCACCACGCCGGGCACGGCGAAGCCGGCATCGCGCGTCACCACGATGTTGGTGCGGCCGGGCAGCGGCCGGCCGATCGAAAAAAACGTCTTGCGGCCCATCAGCACCGGCTTGCCCATGGTCAGCCGCTTGAAGCGCCGGAGATCGGATTTGAGCCGCCACGGCATGCCGCCGTCACGGCCGATGACGCCGTTGTCGGCCACGGCCACGACGAACACGATCTCGGGGCCGCTTCCCCTGGCCCTCACACCGCCACCTCGGCCTTGATGTGCGGATGCGGGTCGTAGCCTTCAAGCGCAAAATCCTCGTAGGCGAAGGCGAAGATGTCGGTCACCGCCGGGTTGAGCCGCATCACCGGCAAGGGGCGCGGCGCGCGCGTCAATTGCAGGCGCGCCTGCTCGAGGTGGTTGGCGTAGAGATGCGCATCGCCCAGCGTGTGGACGAACTCGCCGGCGGCGAGGTCCGTCACCTGCGCCACCATCATCGTCAACAGCGCATACGAGGCGATGTTGAACGGCACGCCGAGAAACACGTCGGCCGAGCGCTGGTAGAGCTGGCACGACAGCCGGCCATCCGCGACGTAGAACTGGAACAGGCAGTGGCACGGCGGCAGCGCCATCATGTCGACGTCGGCCGGATTCCACGCCGAGACGATCAGCCGCCGCGAATCCGGGTTGCGGCGGATCGCGGCCACGACATTGGCGATCTGGTCGATGCTGGTGCCGTCGGGCGCCGCCCACGAGCGCCACTGCTTGCCGTAGACCGGGCCGAGATCGCCGTTCTCGTCGGCCCACTCGTCCCAGATGGTGACGTTGTGGTCGTGCAGGTATTTGACGTTGGTGTCGCCCTTGAGGAACCACAGAAGCTCGTGGACGATCGCCTTCAGCGGCAGCTTCTTGGTGGTCAGCATCGGAAAGCCGGCTTTGAGATCGAACCGCATCTGGTGGCCGAACACCGAGCGCGTGCCGGTGCCGGTGCGGTCGCCCTTGTCGGCACCGTGATCGAGAATGCGGCGGAGGAGGTCGTGATACTGGCGCATGGCTCGCCCGGCAGTGATACCCGCTCCTTCTAGCCCCCCGACCGGGCCGACGCCACGGCAGGCGGGCGGCCATCCCCAGATAGGGCGCCCGCCCGCGCCACCAAGGCTGGCACGGCCCCTTTTTTCCGGCGCGGTCCGCGCCTATATTGAGCCTGCCGGCTTGCCGGCTATGACAATAAATGACCGTCGTAATAAACCATTCGGACCCGGGGGCAGCACCCGGCGCCTCCACCGAAGCCCACGGACCGTCAGGATCGCGCGGGTTTCGGCGGGGGCGAAACAGGATCGACGAGGGCGTAAAAGGCGTGTTTTTGTCCGGTATGGTTCCGCCGACATCGGGCCATGCAATAGTTGCCAACGACAACTATGCTCCGGTTGCTCAGGCTGCGTAACGCAGTTTGAAAGACCATCTTAAAGTCCTGACGGGTTAAGCTCCGTCAGGCGGGGTTCGGAGGCACCTGGCAACAGAAGCCTCCACTTCTTCCCTTTTCGATAAAGTCCCTCGTTTTCGACAAAGTCCATCGCCGACAAAAATTTCTCCGCAATTGTGCCGCACCGTGGCTGACGCTCCGGCAGCGGCGCAGTAAACTCCAGCCTGCCTTTGCGAATCGAAAGCGGGGCGCCGCGAAGCCCGACGGAACCGACGATGGCGACCGACCTCATCCGATACGACGTTCTGGCGCGCGAGGCGCTGCGCGGCGTGCTGCGGCAGGTGCTGACCGACACCGCCGAACGCGGCCTGCCCGGCGAGCATCATTTCTACATCACGTTCCTGACCGATGCCGAAGGCGTCAAGCTGTCGCCGCAGCTCAAGGCCCAGCATCCGCAGGAGATGACCATCATCCTCCAGCACCAGTTCTGGGACCTGGTGGTGACGCCGGACCGTTTCGAGGTCGGGCTGTCGTTCCGCGGCGTGCCGGAGCGGCTGGTGGTGCCGTTCGCGGCGATCAAGAGCTTCTTCGACCCGTCGGTGCAGTTCGGGCTGCAGTTCGAAGCGAGCGAAAACGCCGCGCCCGAGGCCGCCACCGAGACACCGGCCGCGCCGGCATCCGCCGCGACGACGGAGAACGACGAGACGGCCCCGGACGAGCAGCCGGCCGGCGGCTCGGGCGGCGCCGAGGTGGTCCGGCTCGACCGCTTCCGCAAGAAGTAATCAAATTTACAAGCCGGGCTGATTTGCGCATGACACGCAAGGAGCGTGGCCGGGCGAAGCCCACGCGCGCGCGTCTCGATCGAAGAGGATATCATGGCAAAACGAGCGGCGACCACCAAGGCTGAAGGCAAGTCGGACGCAACCCGCATCGAGACCGACACGTTCGGCCCGATCGCGGTCCCGGCCGGGCGCTACTGGGGCGCGCAGACCGAACGCTCGCGGCAGAATTTCCGCATCGGCACCGACCGCATGCCGCTGGCGATCGTGCATGCGCTGGCGGTGGTCAAGCTCGCCGCCGCGCAAACCAATCAGGAGCTCGGCCTGCTCGATCAGCGCCGCGCCCGTGCCATCAGCCGCGCCGCGCGCGAGGTGATCGCAGGCAGCCTCGACGAGCATTTTCCGCTGGTGGTGTGGCAGACCGGCTCCGGCACCCAGAGCAACATGAACCTCAACGAGGTGATCGCCAACCGCGCCAACGAGCTGCTCGGCGGCAAGCTCGGCGCCAAGGCGCCGGTGCATCCCAACGATCACGTCAACATGAGCCAGTCGTCGAACGACAGCTTCCCCACCGCGATGCACATCGCCGCCGCACAGCAGATCGTCGCCGACCTGATCCCGGCGCTGGACGAGCTGCACGAAGGCTTGCGCAAGAAGGAAAAGGCGTTCGGCAAGATCGTGAAGATCGGCCGCACCCATACCCAGGACGCCACGCCCCTGACGCTCGGGCAGGAATTTTCCGGCTACGCCGCGCAGGTCGCAAGCAGCGTCGACCGGCTCAAGATCGCCGTGCGCGAACTCTATCCGCTGGCGCAGGGCGGCACCGCGGTCGGCACCGGGCTCGACAGCAAGCCGAAATTC
>JBDHSY010000428.1:0-3220 GCA_039808405.1 Xanthobacteraceae bacterium | reverse complement strand
TGTCTGAAGTCACGCCTGCCTCGCTGTAAGAGCCAGATTGACGAGTGACAGTCTTCGCGCCGCCGGGCGTTGACGTGAATCAAGGTCGACGCAGATCGCATGCGCGGGACCCCACCGGTCGATGGACAGTCCCTGTGCGCTCGCTCTCGCAGCTTGACGAATGTAATAACATAACATAGGAAGAGCGCCTCGCGCGGCGCACGCCGCTTGCGGAGCCAACATGACCCAGGCCTGCCTCACCTTCCGCGATCTGACGCTCGGCTATGACAGCCATCCGGCGGTCCATCACCTGAGCGGCACGGTCGCGCGCGGATCGCTGACCGCGATCGTCGGCGCCAACGGCTCCGGCAAGTCGACGCTGCTGAAGGGCATCGCCGGTATGCTTGCACCGATGTCGGGCGAGTTCGTGCGCGATCCCTCCGCCCGCATCGCCTACCTGCCGCAGCAATCCGAGATCGACCGCGGCTTTCCCGCGCGCGTCGTCGACCTGGTCCAGCTCGGCCTGTGGCCCAAGCGCGGCCTGCTCGGGCGCTTCACCGGCGAAGACCGGGCGGCGGTGGCGCGCGCGCTGTCGGCGGTGGGGCTCGAGGGCTTCGAGAACCGGCCGATCGACACGCTGTCGGGCGGCCAGCTGCAGCGCGCGCTGTTCGCCCGCGTGCTGGTGCAGGATGCCGAGCTCATCCTGCTCGACGAGCCGTTCAACGCGATCGACGCGCGCACCGTCGCCGACCTCGTCGCGCTCGCCCGCCGCTGGCACGGCGAGAAGCGCACCGTCATCGTCGTCAGCCACGACATGGATCTGGTGCGCGAGAATTTTCCGCAGACGCTGCTCCTGGCGCGGCAGCCGGTCGCCTGGGGCGAAACCGCCGAGGTGCTGCGGCCGGAGAACCTGCTCAAGGCGCGGCGTTTCACCGAAGCCTGGAGCGAGGACGCGCCCTGGTGCGAGCCGGAGCACGATCACGCCCATGATCACGGCCACGGGCATCACCACGGCCACGATCATGGTCACGATCACGGCCCGAGGGCGGCATGAACGCGATCTACGATTTCCTGCTGGCGCCGTTCGTCGACTACGCCTTCATGCAGCGGGCGCTGGCCGGCTCGGTGCTCCTGTCGCTGTCGTCGTGCCCGGTCGGCGTGTTCCTGATGCTGCGGCGCATGAGCCTGACCGGCGACGCGATGGCGCATGCGATCCTGCCGGGCGCCGCTGTCGGTTTCCTGCTCTACGGGCTGGAGATCGTGCCCATGACCATCGGCGGGCTGTTCGCAGGCATGGTCGTAGCGCTCGGCGCCGGCGCAGTGTCGCGGCTGACCGTGCAGCGCGAGGATGCGTCGATGGCGGCGTTCTACCTGATCTCGCTGGCGCTCGGCGTGCTGCTGGTGTCGATGCGCGGCTCGTCCGTCGATCTGATGCACGTGCTGTTCGGCACGGTGCTGGCGCTCACCGACGACGCGCTGTGGCTCATCGCCTCGGTGGCGGTCGTCACCGCCGTGACAGTCACCGTGTTCTGGCGCGCGCTGGTGGCGGAGTGCCTCGACCCGCTGTTCCTGCGCTCGGTCAGCCGGCTTGGCACGCCGACGCATTTCATCTTCCTGGCGTTGGTCGTGCTCAACCTCGTCGGAGGCTTCCAGGCGCTCGGCACGCTGCTCGCCGTCGGACTGATGATGCTGCCGGCCGCGACAGCGCGATTCTGGACGTCGCGGGTCGGGCCGATGGTGGCCGTGGCGATTGCCGTCGGCATCGCCTCGTCGATCGCCGGCCTGCTCCTTTCCTATCACGCCGAACTGCCCTCCGGCCCGGCGATCATCCTGTCGGCGGGCGTCGCCTATGCCGCCTCCATCATGGCGGCCCCGCGCGGCGCGCTGAGGAGCCGCGTCCGTCCCCATCGTCACCGCACAGCCTAGGAGACCTGACCATGCGAACCAATCTTGCGCGCGCACTGCTCGCCGCCACGGTGCTGACCGCCCTTCCCGCGGCGGCCGCGGCCGAACCGCTCAAGGTCGTCGCCACCTTCTCGATCATCGGCGACATGGCCAAACAGGTCGGCGGCGACCGCATCGACCTCACCGTCCTCGTCGGGCCGAACGGCGATGCGCATGTCTACGAGCCCAAGCCGCAGGACGCGGCGCGCATCGGGGAGGCCGAGGTCGTGCTGGCCAACGGCCTGAAGTTCGAGGGCTTCATCGACCGCGTCGTCGAGGCGAGCGGCACCAGGGCACCGATCGTCGAGCTGACCAAGGGCGTCACTCCGATCGAAGCCGGCGAGGACGAACACGAGCACGGCCACGAGGAGGCCGTGCATGACGGCGAGGAAGGCCACGACGGCGAAGACAAGGCCGAGGCGGGCCACGACCACGGCGCCTACGACCCACACGCCTTCCAGTCGGTCCCGAATGCGATCATCTACGTCGCCAACATCGCCGACGCGCTCTGCGCGGCCGATGCGGACGGCTGCGATACCTACAGGGCCAATGCCGCTTCCTATACCGAAACGCTGAGGGCACTCGACGCCGAGCTGCGCGCGGAGGTGGCGGCGATTCCGGAGGGCAAGCGCACCATCATCACCTCGCACGACGCTTTCGGCTATTTCGCCAAGGAATACGGCATCACCTTCCTGGCGCCGGAAGGTATCTCGACGGATGCCGAAGCCTCCGCCGCGGACGTGGCCAAGCTGATCGACCAGGTTCGCGAGGACAGTGCGTCTGCGGTCTTCGTCGAGAACGTCAGCAATCCCCGCCTGATCGAGCAGATCGCCAAGGAGACCGGCCTGAAGGTCGGCGGCGCGCTCTATTCGGACGCGCTGTCGGCCGCGGACGGACCGGCGCCCACCTATGTCGACCTGATGCGCTACAACATCCGCACCATTGCCGGCGCCATCACCGGAAGCTGAACGGCGCCGCGGCGCCTGTTACGGGGTTTTCGATCGCTATTGCGCTTCGCCGGCCCCGTCAACACGCGCTGAATGGTCGGCCACGTCGAGCCGCACTCCGGCGGCGGCGAGCGCCTCGGCAATGTCGGCGGGCGGAGCGCGGTCGGTCACGAGGCCCGTCACGCCCTCCATCGCGCAGATGCGCACCAGCCCGCGGCGGCCGAACTTCGAGTGGTCGGTCACCACGAGGCGCCGGCTGCCGCAGGACAGCACCGTGCGGGCGAACTCGGACTCCTCAAGATCGTAGTCCATCAGCCCCTCGGCATCGACCGCGCCGACCGAAATGATCG
>JBDHSY010000427.1:0-3234 GCA_039808405.1 Xanthobacteraceae bacterium | reverse complement strand
AATGCTGCTAAGATATTGATTTTAACCAGCTATTTACCGTATCGGCTTGAGACTTCCGATCGTGCTGCGTCATACTTCATGGCGGCGGGACGCGGTTTTGGGGGGCCAGCGGCTTTCCGTCCCGCCCGAAGCAGGAGGTTTTGGCAATGGTTGGGAAGTCAACGGTTTCCGCCGATTTCGTCCGGCAGCTCGCGGGCTATGGGCTGACCACGGCGGAGATTCTCTATCGCCGGCCCGATCGGCACTGGCTTTTGCAAACCTATGTCTGGCAGGACTACGACCTGTTCCCGAACTTTCCGGCGTTGAAACACTTCCTCGCTTTCTGGGAGAAATCGATCGAGGGGCCGTTATTCTCGGTCACCGTCGCGCACTCGCAACTGGTCAAGCCGGCCGAATTCCGCAGCGTCGGCGGCGAGTTCCGGCTGAACTGAGGCTTCAACCCAGCCGTCAGCGACGTCCGGCATTCTTCGTCGTCATGGCCGCACTTGTTCCGGCCATCCACGTCTTTGTGGAGTGAGCCGCCGCCAAGACATGGATGCCCGGCATAAAGCCGGGCATGACGAGGGAGGTTTGATGGTGCTGCTGACCATCACCCGCGCCCGACGAACGGCATTTTCGTCGCCATCACCGTCATGAACAGCACGTTGGCGTCGAGCGGCATGCTCGCCATGTGAACGACGGCGCTGGCGACGGCGGAAACGTCCATGCGCGGCTCCGGCGCTTTGCGTCCGTCGGCCTGCAACACGCCGTCGACCATGCGCGCGGTCATCTCGGTCGCCGCGTTGCCGATATCGATCTGCCCGCAGGCGATGTCGAACGGGCGGCCGTCGAGCGCGGTGGATTTCGTCAGGCCCGTGATGGCGTGCTTGGTCGCGGTGTAGGCCGCCGACAAGGGCCGCGGCGCGTGCGCGGAGATCGAGCCGTTGTTGATGATGCGGCCGCCGCGCGGGGTCTGCGCCTTCATGATGCGGAAGGCGTGCTGCGTGCACAGGAACGGCGCGGTCAGGTTGGTGTCGACCACCGCCTTCCATTGCGCGACGCTGACGTCCTCGAAGGCGATCGCCGGCGCGCCGATGCCGGCATTGTTGAACAGAACGTCGAGCCGGCCGAGCGCGTCGCGCACGCGGGCGAACAGCGCGTCGATCGAGGTGGGATCGGAAAGGTCGGACGGCACCACCAGGCTTTTGCCGGCGGGGCCGGCTTTCGCCGTTTCCTCGAGCTTGTCGGCGCGCCGGCCGGTCACGACCACGGTGAAGCCGGCCTGCATCAGGGCCAGCGCCGATGCGCGGCCGACGCCGGAGCCGGCGCCGGTGACCAGCGCGATTTTCGAAGACGAGGTGGCTGCCATGGGAATGTCCCCCGTTTTTGTTGTTGAGCCCGGCCCACCATGCGCGAAGGGCGCGGCATCGTGCAAGGCCGGGTCGGCGCGGCCCTGGGAACAGCGCAACATCCCAAAATCGTGGGGACGGGGCGAGGGGCCAGCCCATCTTGTCCGTGACTTCATGGTTTTGCGCGCGCAAAGTCTCAGGCGTTCAAAGTCTCAGGCGTTCAAAGTCTTGGGCGTTCAAGAGGATCGATGACATGAGCGAGATCGTCACCGCCGGCATTCTGGTGATCGGCGACGAGATTTTGTCCGGGCGCACCAAGGACAAGAACATCGGCTACATCGCCGAGTATCTCACCAACATCGGCATCGACCTGCGCGAGGTGCGCGTCGTCGCCGACGACGAGGCCGATATCGTCGCGGCGCTCAACGCGCTGCGCACCCGCTATACCTACGTCTTCACCACCGGCGGCATCGGCCCGACCCACGACGACATCACCGCCGACAGCATTGCAAAGGCGTTCGGCGTCGGCATCGATTATCATCCCGAGGTGGTAGCGCGCTTCCGCGAGCGCTACGCGCCCGGCGATCTCAACGAGGCACGGTTGCGCATGGCGCGCATCCCGGACGGCGCCAGCCTGATCCAGAGCGCGACCATCCTGGCGCCGGGTTTCGTCATCGGCAACGTCATCGTCATGGCCGGCGTGCCCTCGATCATGCAGGCGATGCTCGATATCGTCGCGCCGCAACTCAACTCCGGCCCGCGCATGCTGTCGGAGCAGGTGCGCGCCAATGCCCGCGAGGGCGACGTCGGCACGCCGCTGCGCGCCATTCAGGCGCGCCACCCCGACACCGTCATCGGCAGCTATCCGTTCCTCGACGAGAACGGCCAGCCCAACACCAGTTTGGTGGTGCGCTCGCGCGATCCCGAAAAGCTGCATGCGGCGCTGGCCGAGGTCGAGGCGATGCTGGCCGATTTTCACAAGCCGGCGGTGTGAGACGCAATGACCGAGCCCACCGCTTCGCCGCGCGCCGGCAAGGCCTTTCCCGTGTCATGGGACCAGTTTCACCGCGACTGCCGCGCGCTGGCCTGGCGGCTCGACGGGCTCGGGCCGTTTCGTGCGCTGATCGCCGTCACCCGCGGCGGGCTGGTGCCGGCGGCGATCGTGGCGCGCGAACTCGGCATCCGCGTCATCGATGCCGTGAACATCGCGAGCTACGACCACACCACGCAGAAGGACCTCAAGGTGCTGAAAGGCGTGTCCGATACGGTCGCGGCGCTTGGCGAGGGCGTCGGTCGCGGCCTGTTGATCGTCGACGATCTGGTCGATACCGGCAAGACGGCGAAGCTGGTGCGCGACATGCTGCCGGAGGCGCATTTCGCCGCCGTCTACGCCAAGCCGGTCGGCAAGCCGATGGTCGATACCTTCATCACCGAGGTGTCGCAGGACACCTGGATTTTCTTTCCGTGGGACACCGGCTTGTCGTTCCAGCCGCCGCTGCGCGAGGGCGGGGCGTAGGGCCTGTCCACCCCATGTCGTCATGCCCGGCATCCACGGTTTAACGCCCCCTCCCTTTATCCCTCCCCCTAAAAGGGGGAGGGTAGGGTGGGGGTGGATGGCCAGGACAAGTCCGGCCATGACGGGCTGAAGCGTTTCCGTAAAGCTGAAACGCTTTATCCCAGCCGCTCGCGCGCCAGCCGCGCGCCGGCGCCGAGCGCTTTCAGCTTGGCCTCGGCGACGTCGCGGCGCATCGGCGCCATGCCGCAATTGGTGCTGGCGACAATCATTTCCTTCGGCACCACGGCCATGATGCTCTCGATGGTGCGCACGATCTCGTCGGGCGTCTCGATGCGGTCGGTCGCGACGTCGATGACGCCGGCCTGCACGGTCTTGCCCTCCAGCAGCTTC
>JBDHSY010000426.1:0-3237 GCA_039808405.1 Xanthobacteraceae bacterium | reverse complement strand
TGGTCAACCGCATCTACCACCTCGACCGTGGCTTCGAACGGCTGGAGGAGAAGCTGTCGGGCTGCGGCGCGGTGATCGAGCGCATCAGCGGATGACCGCGCCATGGCTTCCCCGACGTCCTCGCCGCCGCACCGCCATCGCCTGATCGCGCTCGACGCCGACGACCTCGCCGTCATCTCCGCCCACCTGCAGGATGCCGAGGTGCGCGCCGCCGACATCCTGTGGCGGGCGCCGGAGAAGCGGCTGGTGATCGGCCTGCGCCGGCTCGACTGGGATCAGGCGCTGGACGGCGCCCTGTCGCCGCGCCGGCTCGCGGCGGCGCTGCGCTTCGACCGCGTGCTGGCGTGCCAGGCGCGGGACATCGATCCGGCCGCCAGGGATGCCGAACTCTATTTGATCGGCATCGAGTTTCACCAGACCGCGGCTCCCGGCGGCAGCGCCTTCCTCCTGTTCTCCAGCGGCGCGGCGCTCCGGCTCGACGTCGAATGCGTCGAGTGCGAACTGGCCGACCTCGACGCGGAGACGGCGCTTTAGAGCGTTTTCAAGCGAAGCATGCCCTCGGGCTTGGCCCGAGGGTGGAAACCGGCCTTCGCCGGGCCATAGCCGGCTTCGGCCAGGCGACGGCCGGTTCGCGTGAGAACACGAGAAAACAAAAACCTAGAGCCCCGCTTCTGACTTCCATCGAGAGGCGAAAAGCTTTAGGCCCGCGCCTTCGCGCCGATGGCGATGCCGGCCAGGATCAGCATGGCCGAGACCACCAGAACCGGGTCCACCGCCTCGCCAAGAACGATGGCGGCGAGACCGATCCCGACCACCGGCGTCGCAAGAACGCCGAGCGCGGTCGTGGTCGCGGGGAGGCGCCTGTTCACCACCGTCATCGCCCAGTAGCCGAGCGCCGTGCCGATCACGCCGTTGTAGGCCAGGGCCCACAGCGCGCCGGTGCCGAGCCGATAATGCGGCAGCCCTTCGAAGGCGAGCGCAAGCACCGAAAGCACGACGGCGGCCAGCAGGGTTTGCCACAGCACCAGTTGCAGCGGGGTGGCGATCCAGCGGTGCGCGCGGGTGTAGACGATGCTCACCGACCAGCACATCGCCGCCAGCAGCACCAGGGCGTTGCCGAGGATGGCGTGGGAGTTGCGCCAGTCGAACGCGCCGGGCTCGAACAGGATGAACAGTCCGGCGAGCCCGATGGCGATGCCGATCGTCTGCCGGAGCGAAACCGGCTCCCTTAGAAACACCAGCGCGGCCGGCGCGACCCACAGGGGTGTCGTGTAGCCCAGCACGATCGCGCGGCCGGCGGTAACGTAGGTGAGGCCGGCAGCCATCAGCGCCGCGAACGCAACCATGTGAAACAGCGAGATCACCAGGATGATCGGGTAGTCGCCCCGTTTGGGGACGATCAGTTGGCCGGTCGCGTAAAGACTGGGGACGAGCACCGCGACGGCGAGCGCGGTGCGCATCGCCACCGCCCACAGCGGCGTGACGTCCTGCACCAGCATCTTCATCGTCACCCAGTTGAGGCCCCAGGCCAGCACGACGAAGGCGAACAGCGCCGGCGTCGTCAGGCGGCCGATGGGCGGGGCGGGCGCGGCCGCCGGCGGGTCGGGGGTGAGGCGGGTCATGGTCGGGGTGCCTATGTAGACAGGTCAGTCTACCTAGCTTAGGTAGACAGACCTGTCTACATAAAGGGTATGACTTTAGCACCGTCCGTGTCCTCGGCCCGGGAGCCGGCCGGCCTGCCGGCCCGGGAGCGCATTCTGCGCGCGGCCGAACGGCTGTTTTACCTGAACGGCGTCCGCGCCACCGGCATCGACCGCGTCGTCGCCGCGGCGGGGGTGACGAAAGTCACGGTTTATCGGCACTTTCCGTCGAAGGACGAGCTGATCGCCGTCTATCTGGAGCGGCGTCACGAGACCTGGATCGCCTGGTTCGGCGAGGCGCTGGCGAACGCCCGTGCCGCCCAGCCGTCCGCCGCCAGAAACGCGCATCCTCTCGATCCCTTGCTGCAGGTCGCCCGGGACTGGTTCGCACAACCGGGATTCCGGGGCTGCGCCTTCGCGAACGCGGTCGCCGAAGTCGGCGCGACGGTGCCCGCGGTCGCCGCTATCGCCGCCCGGCACAAGAGCGCGGTCCGGGACGCCATCGCGACCCTGTTGCCCGCGGGCGAGACCGCCCGCGACATGGCCTGGGCGGCGACGCTCGCGCTGGACGGGGCGGTCGCCAATGCGCAATCGGGCGTCGGGTCGGCCGAGGCGTCCTTGCAGGGGCTGCGGGAGTTGCTCGAGGCCGTTGCCTTGCGCGCCCGTGCGCGCCGCCGCCGGGGTTGACGGCCGGGGGGCCGCGCGCCATTGAGCAGGCTTGCAACCGGACCGCCTCCATGCCTCTTCGCCTCGACAACCGCAGCGCCGATTTCGCCGACCGCTTTGCCGCGTTCCTGGGCGCCAAGCGCGAGGCCGCGCGCGACATCGAGGCGGCGGCGCGGAGTATCGTCGACGATGTCGCCGCGCGCGGCGACGCGGCGCTGATCGAGGCGACGCGCAAGTTCGACCGCTTCGCCGTCGATGCCGGGGGTTTGCGCTTCACCCCGGCCGAGATCGCGGCGGCGGCCGGCGCCGGCGACGCCGTCACGCTCGACGCGCTGCGGCTGGCGCGCGAGCGCATCGACGCCTTCCACCGCCGGCAGATGCCGAAAGACGAGCGCTTCACCGATGCGCAGGGCGTCGAACTGGGCTGGCGCTGGAGCGCGATCGAGGCGGTCGGCCTCTACGTGCCCGGCGGCAAGGCCGCCTATCCGTCCTCGGTGCTGATGAACGCGGTGCCGGCCAAGGTGGCCGGCGTCGAGCGCATCGTCATGGTGGTGCCGACGCCGGACGGCGCCGTCAATCCGCTGGTGCTGGCGGCGGCCGAGCTGGCCGGCGTGGACGAAATCTACCGCGTCGGCGGCGCGCAGGCGGTCGCGGCGCTGGCCCATGGCACCGCCACCATCGCTCCCGTCGCGAAAATCGTCGGCCCCGGCAATGCCTATGTCGCCGCCGCCAAGCGGCTGGTGTTCGGGCGGGTCGGCATCGACATGATCGCCGGTCCCTCCGAGGTGCTGGTGATCGCCGACGATGAGGCCAATGCCGGCTGGATCGCCGCCGACCTCCTGGCGCAGGCCGAGCACGACGCCAACGCGCAGGCGATTTTGATCACCGACAGCGCGCGGCTCGCCGCCGAGGTCGAGCAGGCGGTGACGGC
>JBDHSY010000425.1:0-3241 GCA_039808405.1 Xanthobacteraceae bacterium | reverse complement strand
TGGCGCCGATCGGCGCGGTGCTGGCCGCACATGACGCGCTGGAGAATTTTGCCGCGCGGCTGCCGCGCGTAATGACTACATTCGGCTCCTCCCAGATCGCCGTCGTGCTGGCGACGCTCGATGCGCCCTCGCTCAGGACGCCGCTGGTGATGCCGTTTGCGCTGGCGACCGTGGCCGCCCGGCTCGCCGCCCCCTGGCAGATCGTTCGGCTGCCGATCCAGGTCGCCGGCTCCGACGACGAAACGCGGGTTGCAGGCGTGCCCTACGGCGTTGCCGTGACGATGGCGCTCGACGACCTGTCGCGCCTGTGCCAGGTGCTGCGCGCCGACCTCCGGCGCGGCCGCTTCGATCGCCTCGGCGATCATCTCAAGACGGTGCACGATGGTGTGCGCGGCCTGCGCACCGAACTCGACCTGCGCAGCGATTCGACGTGGGGCCGGCAGTTCGCGGCGATCCGCAAGGATATTTCCGGCGCATTGCAGGCCGAGATCGAGAGCGTGCCCGGACGGGTGCGGCGGTTGTTGCGGCCGCGCACCGATCGCGATATCGGCCCGACCACCCGGCTCGACCCGATCGAGATCGACGAGACGGCGGCGATGATCGGTCTAGTGGCGGTGTGCCGCAGCTTTGCCGGCGAGCTCGCGCTCAGCGAGGTGACCCAGCGCGCCTTCACCGAGTTGCAGCACTATGTCGAGCGCACGACCGCAGCCCTGGTCGATCAGCTCAAGGGCGCCGATACCCGCGCCCGGGCCTTCCGCCAGCATCAGGTCGAGGTCGCGTTGCGCTTCTGTACCCCGCTGTTCGGCGCCGATTTCGCCGCCCTGATGGCGCGCGCTGCCGAAAACGCCGGACCCGTGCCGCGCCCCGCCGCGCGCACCGGCTGATTCTCTCCCCATCTCCCCCGATTTTCCCCGCCTTGTTCCGGTCATCGGCCGCTTCCGTGTCGCGCAAATGTCAATTGCGCGCGCGGGGCTTGCATGGTGTAACCCGGTCGCCTGATTGGAGGCGTTCCAGGTTTCGTGGGGGGCGGCGCCGGAAGCGTACCTGTCTTCCCCCGAAACGACCGCTTGACTGTCTGACTGTCGGAATTTCGATCGATGGCGTTATGGTTCGTGTTGGCTCTGATGACGGCCGCGGCGGTCTTTGCCGTGCTGTGGCCGTTGGGCCAGCGCAGTGCCGGACGAAACGCGCCGGGCGAGTCCGCCGTCTATCGCGACCAGCTTGCCGAGGTCGAGCGCGACCGGGCGAGCGGCCTGATCGGGGCGGCGGAGGCCGATGCCGCCCGCATCGAAATCAGCCGCCGGCTGCTTGCGGCGCCTGAAGCCTGCGACGCGGAGCCGGGGGCGGGCAGCCTCGGACTGCGCCGCGTCGTGGCGGTCGTGGCGCTGATCGGCCTGCCGCTGATCGGTGCCGGCCTCTATCTGCATCTCGGCACGCCGACGATGCCGGACTTTCCGCTGGCCGCGCGCGCCCGCGCGCCGCTCGCCACCGACTCGCTCGACCGCCTGGTGGCGCAAGTGCAGGCGCATCTCGAAAAAAATCCCTTCGACGGCCGCGGCTGGGAGGTGCTGGCCCCGGTGCTGGCGCGGCTCGGACGCGACCAGGAGGCGGTCACCGCCTTCCGCAACGCGCTGACCCATAACGGCGAGAGCGCCGCGCGCCACTCCAATCTCGGCGAGGCGCTGGTGATCGCCGCCGGCGGCGTCGTCACCGCCGATGCCAAGAGCGAGTTCCGCCGCGCCGTCGAACTCGATGCCGGCGAGGCCAAGGCGCGCTTCTTCCTCGGGCTCGCCGCCGAGCAGGACGGCCGTCCCGACGAGGCGGCGGCGGCGTGGCGCGCGCTGCTGGCCGATGCGCCGGCCGACGCGATCTGGCGGCCGATGGTGGCGGAGGCGCTGGCGCGCGTCGCCGGACCGCAGGCGCCGGCCGAACCGCAGCCGCAGGCGCGGGCGCCGGGACCGACGCAGGAGCAGATGGCCGCCGCCGCCGGCATGAGCGAGGGCGATCGCACGGCGATGGTCCGCGGCATGGTCGAAGGGCTCGCGGCGCGCCTCAAGGACAATGGCGACGACGTGCAGGGCTGGTTGCGGCTGGCCCGCGCCTATATGGTGCTTGGCGAGCCCGAGAAGGCGCGCGCCACCCGCGAGGATGCGCGCAAGGCGCTTCATGCCGATGACGCGCGGTTGCGCCAGCTCAACGATGGCCTGAAGGCGCTCGGCTTATGACGGCCGCATCGGGCAGGGCGATGGACGATGGGACGGCGGCGCGCGCCGCGGCGACGGGAACGGCATGACCAGGAAGCAGCGGCGGTTGACGATGATTGGCGGAGCGCTCGCGGTGCTGGCGCTCGCGGCGGCGCTGGTGCTCAACGCCTTCCGCGATTCCATCGTGTTCTTCTCGACGCCCTCGATGGTGGCCGAGAAGCATATCCAGCCGGGCCAGCGCTTCCGCCTCGGCGGACTGGTCAGCAACGGCTCGATCAAGCGCGGCGACAATCTTCAGGTGACGTTCGAGGTCAGCGATGGCGCCGCCACGCTGCCGGTAGTCTATCGCGGCATTCTGCCGGATTTGTTCCGCGAAGGGCAGGGCGTCGTCGCCGAGGGGACGCTCGACGGTTCCGGCCGGTTCGTGGCCGACACCGTGCTCGCCAAGCACGACGAGACCTATATGCCGAAGGACGTGGCCGATGCGCTGAAAAGCCAGGGCCACTGGAAGGACGACTACGAGAAGGCCGGCGCCAAGCCGGGCGTCCAGTCGGATACCAAGGCTGCCGGGTCGGAGCCGCGGAGCCTGACGCAATGATCGCCGAGGCCGGCCACTATGCGCTGGTGCTGGCGCTGGCGCTGGCGCTGATCCAGTCGGTCGCCCCGATCGTCGGGGTACACCTGCGCGACGGCGCGCTGATGAATGTCGGCCGCGCCACAGCGCTGGCGCAGTTCGCTTTCGTTGCGCTGGCGTTCGGCGCGCTGACGTTGCTCTACGTCGTCTCCGATTTCTCCGTCCTCAACGTGTTCGAGAACTCGCACTCGGCCAAACCGCTCATCTACAAATTCACCGGCGTGTGGGGCAACCACGAAGGCTCGATGCTGCTGTGGGTGACGATCCTGGCGCTGTTCGGCGCGCTCGTCGCGCTGTTCGGCAGCAACCTGCCGCAGGCGCTGCGCGCGCTGGTGCTGGCGGTGCAGGGCTGGATCGGCGCCGCCTTCTATCTGTTCATCCTGTTCACCTCGAACCCGTTCCT
>JBDHSY010000424.1:0-3242 GCA_039808405.1 Xanthobacteraceae bacterium | reverse complement strand
TCAAACAGAACCCGCTGACCATCGCCGCCGAGGCGGAGGCCGCCGGCCTCGAGGTGAAGGATTATGTGGCGCAAGGATTGAAGTCGGGCGACCTGAATCTCTCTTGTCACGATCCCGACGATCCCGGCAACTGGCCGCGCAATCTGTTCGTGTGGCGCTCGAACCTGCTCGGCTCGTCGGGCAAGGGGCACGAGTATTTTCTAAAACATCTGCTCGGCACCCGCCACGGCGTGATGGGCAAGGACCTCGGCCCCGAGGGCGCGGTGCGCAACCGCGAGGTCAAGTGGCGCGACGAGGCGCCGGAAGGAAAACTCGATCTGCTGGTGACGCTCGACTTCCGCATGTCCACCACCTGCGTCTATTCCGACATCGTGCTGCCGACCGCCACCTGGTACGAGAAGAACGACCTTAACACCTCCGACATGCACCCCTTCATCCATCCCCTGTCGGCGGCGGTCGACCCGGCCTGGGAGGCGCGCTCGGACTGGGAGATCTACAAGGGCATCGCGAAAGCGTTCTCGCAGGTCGCCCCCGAAGTGCTCGGCGTCGAGCAGGACGTGGTGCTGACCCCGATCCAGCACGACTCGCCGGGCGAGATCGCGCAGGCGCTCGACGTGAAGGACTGGGCGCTGGGCGAGACCGAGCCGATCCCCGGCCGCACCATGCCGGCCGTCAGCGTGGTGACGCGCGACTATCCCAACATCCATGCGCGCTTCACCGCGCTCGGGCCGCTGATGACCTCGATCGGCAACGGCGGCAAGGGCATCGCCTGGAAAACGCAACACGAAGTGGACGCGCTGGGCCAGCTCAACGGCGTGCATCGCGACGGCGCCGCCGAGGCGCTGGCGAAGATCGAGACCGACATCGACGCCGCCGAGGTGATTTTGATGCTGGCGCCGGAGACCAACGGCGAGGTGGCGGTGAAGGCGTGGCAGGCGCTGTCGAAAGCGACCGGCCGCGAGCACGCTCATCTCGCGGAAACCAAGGAAGACGAAAAAATCCGCTTCCGCGACATCCAGGCGCAGCCGCGCAAAATCATCTCGTCGCCGACCTGGTCGGGCATCGAGAGCGAAAAGGTCTGCTACAACGCCGGCTACACCAACGTCCACGAACTGATCCCGTGGCGTACGCTGACCGGCCGCCAGCAGCTCTATCAGGACCACCTGTGGATGCGCGCCTTCGGCGAGGGGCTGGTGACCTGGAAGCCGCCGGTCGACCTCAAGACCACGCCCGCGATGCGCGGCCGCAAGCCGAACGGCAACCCGGAGATCGTGCTCAACTTCATCACGCCGCACCAGAAGTGGGGCATCCACTCCACCTACACCGACAACCTGATGATGCTGACGCTCAACCGCGGCGGCCCGGTGGTGTGGATTTCCGAGAACGATGCGCGCACCGCCAATATCGTCGACAACGACTGGGTCGAGGTGTTCAACGCCAACGGCGCGCTGACCGCGCGCGCGGTGGTGTCGCAGCGCATCAAGGACGGCATGATGCTGATGTATCATGCGCAGGAGAAAATCATTAACACGCCGGGCTCCGAGATGACCCGCCAGCGCGGCGGCATTCATAACTCGGTGACGCGCACCGTGCTCAAGCCGACCCACATGATCGGCGGCTACGCGCATCAGGCCTACGGCTTCAACTACTACGGCACGGTCGGCGCCAACCGAGACGAGTTCATCATCGTGCGCAAGATGGCCGAGGTCGACTGGCTCGAAGGCCCGCTCACGGATACGCCGAAGGAGGCTGCGGAATGACTGTTCGCGCTCAGATCGCGATGGTGTTGAACCTCGACAAGTGCATCGGCTGCCATACCTGCTCGGTGACCTGCAAGAACGTCTGGACCAACCGCGAAGGCGTCGAATACGCCTGGTTCAACAACGTCGAAACCAAGCCGGGCCTCGGCTATCCGCGCGAGTGGGAGAACCAGTCGAAGTGGAACGGCGGCTGGCGGCGGCGCAAGAACGGCCGCATCGAGCCGAAGATGGGCGCGAAGTGGCGCATCCTCGCCAACATCTTCGCCAATCCCGACCTGCCGGAGATCGACGACTACTACGAGCCGTTCACCTTCGACTACGAGCATCTGCATACGGCGAAGGAATCGCGCGCGTTCCCGACCGCGCGGCCGCGCTCGCTGGTCTCCGGCGAGCGTATCGAAAAGATCCAGTGGGGGCCGAACTGGGAGGAAATCCTCGGCGGCGAGTTCGCCAAGCGCGCCCACGATGTCAATTTCGAAGGCGTGCAGAAGGAGATTTACGGCCAGTTCGAAAACACCTTCATGATGTACCTGCCGCGGCTGTGCGAGCACTGCCTCAACCCGGCCTGCGTCGCGGTGTGTCCGTCGGGGGCGATCTACAAGCGCGAGGAAGACGGCATCGTCCTGATCGATCAGGACAAGTGCCGCGGCTGGCGCATGTGCGTGTCCGGCTGCCCCTACAAGAAGATCTATTACAACTGGTCGTCGGGCAAATCCGAGAAGTGCATCTTCTGCTACCCGCGCATCGAGGCCGGGCAGCCGACGGTGTG
Organism: Xanthobacteraceae bacterium; assembly: GCA_039808405.1. GTDB lineage: Bacteria > Pseudomonadota > Alphaproteobacteria > Rhizobiales > Xanthobacteraceae > PRO6. Next base: position 713 of record JBDHSY010000424.1, on the reverse strand, counting down.
CTCGGAAACCTGCGTCGGGCGCATCCGCTATCTCGGCGTGCTGCTTTACGACGCCGACGGCATCGAGGCGGCGGCCAGCGTGCCGGACGAGAAGGACCTGTATCAGGCGCAGCTCGACCTGTTCCTCGATCCCAACGATCCGGCGGTGATCGCGCGGGCGCGCGCCGACGGTGTGCCGGAGGCGTGGATCGAGGCGGCGCGCCATTCGCCGGTGTGGAAGATGGCGATGGAGTGGAAGGTGGCGTTCCCGCTGCATCCCGAATACCGCACGCTGCCGATGGTGTGGTACGTGCCGCCGCTGTCGCCGATCCAGTCGGCCGCCGCCGCCGGCAAGATCGGCCACGACGGCGAGATGCCGGACGTGCGCTCGCTGCGTATCCCGCTCAAATATCTCGCCAACCTGCTCACGGCGGGCAAGGAGGAGCCGGTGGCGCTCGGGCTCGAACGCATGCTGGCGATGCGCGCCTATATGCGCGCCAAGACCGTCGACGGCGTGATCGACGAGACGATCGCTAAGCGCGTCGGCCTCACCGGGCTCGCCATCGAGGACATGTACAAGACCATGGCGATCGCCAATTACGAAGACCGCTTCGTGATCCCGACCGCGCACCGCGAGCTCGCCGAGGACGCCTTCGATCTGCGCGGCTCGTGCGGCTTCACCTTCGGCAACGGCTGCTCCGGCGGCGAGACTCCGAACCTGTTCGGCACGCCGA
>JBDHSY010000423.1:0-3253 GCA_039808405.1 Xanthobacteraceae bacterium | reverse complement strand
GATCTCGGGCCTATGCCGGAGCTGTTCGCAGACCTGAGACAGGCAAGGCAGACCCACCATGAAATCACTCCTCGCAGCCCTTATGCTAACCACCGCGCTCACGCTTCCGAGCCTCGCCGAGGCGAGACCCGTGACGCTGACGACCCAGCTGAGCAATTACGGCGGCGACGGCGCCTATCTCGCGCTCTATGTCACCGATGCGCAGGGCAAATATGTCAACACCCTGTGGATGGCGGGAACCAAGTCGAAATATTATGACCACCTGTCGGGCTGGGCTCGTGCCAGTGGCGGCAAGCCAGCCGAAATCAACGGCATCACCGGTGCCAGCGTCGGCGCCGGTCGCACACTCGAAATCACCCTCGACCTTGCCGACGCACTGTTCGACGCTGGTTACTCGTTGCGTATCGATGCCGCCGTTGAAGACATGCGCGATAGCCCGAACGAGGTTGTCGTCCCGTTGACCAAGGGAACCAAGCCTTCGGTCCGCGGGCGGCGCTATGTCGCCAGCTTCGCCTACAGCATGTAGATCGAGGCCACGATGATCCGCGCATCTCACCGCTGGGCGGGCCTTCTTGCCGCCTGTCTGCTGCTGGCGCTCAGCTTGAGCGGTGCGGCTCTCTCAATATTCCCCGCGCTTGAGGGCCTGCCCTCGCCACAGGCGGCGGCGACGCTGTCGACGGCTGAACTGGCCGGGCGCATTCAGGCGATCTATCCAGACGTGGAGCAGATCCGGCGCGCGCCATCGGGCCGGATCACCGCCTATTGGTTCGGCAGCGCCGGACCGCAGGCGGCGGTTGTCGATCCGGCGACGGGACAAGGCATCGCATCCGTTGATCAGAGCCGTTTTGAACGCTGGCTGACCAATCTGCATCGCTCGCTGTTTCTCGGCGATGGCGGCCGCATGGTGACGGCGGCCGGAGCCGCCGCCATGCTGGTGCTTGCCCTGTCGGGCGCCGCGCTTGTCGCGCGCCGGGCTGGTGGCTGGCGGCGATGGCTTGCGCCGATGCGCGGCGCGGGCAGCGGACGGGCGCATGCGGAGATCGCGCGGGTAGCTGTCGCCGGCCTGCTGCTGTCTTCGGCAACGGCGTTGTGGATGACCGCCTCGACCTTCGATCTTCTCCCCGACGAAGCAGTGACGCCTGCCCCCCAGGCAGAGGCGAGCGGCCGGACCGGCATGGCCGTAGCGGCGATGGATGTGCTGGTGCGCACCCCGGTTTCCGAACTGCGCAGCCTGACGTTCCCCAGTGCTGGCGACGCAACGGATGTCTTCACCCTCAAGACCGATCGCGGCGCCGGCCATCTCGATCAAGGCACTGGCGCGCTGCTCGCCTGGAGCGATCTGACCAGGTGGCAGCGCGTCTCGGAAACCATCTACATGCTTCACACTGGCCAGGGGGCCGCCGTGCTCGGGCTCATTCTCGGGATCATGGCGCTTGGCGTGCCGGCGATGGTGGGAACCGGCGTTATCCTCTGGCTTGCCGCCCGGCGCGGCCATCCACGCCTTCGTGACAATGTCCCTGCAAGGCGTGCCGACACGATTTTGCTCGTCGGCAGCGAAGGCGGCAGCACATGGGGCTTTGCCGCAACGCTGCATGCCGCGCTGACGGAGGTTGCGGGCCAGACCGTCCATGTCGCGCCGATGTCATCCTTCAACCCGGCGCTCTACCGGCGGGCGCGGCGCATTCTGGTACTGGCGGCAACCTATGGCGAGGGTAGCGCACCTGCCTCGGCCGGGGGATTTCTCGATTGCCTGAAGTCTTTGCCCGCTGCGCCAGGAATCCCGTTAGCGGTTCTCGGCTTTGGCGACCGCAGTTTTCCCGCCTACTGCGCGTTCGCGCAGGCGGTCGCCGAGGCGGCGGAAGCCGCTGGATGGAAGACGCTGATCCCCTTCGACACCGTGGATCATCAATCGACGCAAGACTTCACCCGGTGGGGCCGAGCGCTCGGCGCGGCGCTCGGTATCGAACTGGAACTCGTCCATCAGGCGCGTGCTCCAGCCGCCTTGCCACTGACGCTTCTATCACGCCACGACTACGGCGCCGAGGTGCAAAGCCCGACCGTCATCCTGCGTTTTGAGTTGCCAAAGATCCGGCTGATCCAGCGGATGGCCGGTCACGGTTTTGGCCGCTTCTTGGCCGGTGATCTCCTCGGCGTTCTACCCGAGGGTTCGGTCGTCCCTCGCTTCTATTCGTTGGCCTCGGCGCATCGCGATGGCTTCGTCGAGATCGTCGTCAAAAAGCATCCGGCCGGCTTGTGTTCCGGCCAACTCTTCGAGCTGCGGCCCGGCGCCACCATCAATGCTTTTTTGAAACGCAATCCCGCCTTCCATCCGGACCGCAGCCGCGCGCCGCTGATCCTGATCGGCGCCGGCACGGGAATAGGTCCGCTGGCAGGTTTCGTGCGCGCCAATGCGCGGTATCGGCCGATCCATCTGTTCTTCGGGATGCGCCATCCGGACAGCGACTTTCTCTATGCCGAAGAATTGGCGGAATGGCAGCGGGATGGCCGCTTGCGGCAACTCGCGACGGCCTGCTCGCGGGGGCGAATGCCCCGCTACGTACAGGACACGCTGCGGGAGGAGTCGGCCGAGATCATACGCCTTGTTCAAGCGGGCGCGCGCGTAATGGTGTGCGGTGGACGCGATATGGCCGCCGGGGTTTCCGCAGCGCTCACCGACATGCTGGCGACCACAGGGCTAACCCCGGCTCTGCTCAAGGCGGAGGGACGCTATGCCGAAGATGTCTACTGAACCGGGGCGTCGCGCTTTGAACGGACCGACGATGGGTACGCGCTGGTCGGCGTTGTTCTACACCGCCACCAAGTTCGATCTGCCGCCGGTCCAGGATGCATTGCAGGCGGCGGTGGATGAGGTGGACGCGCAGATGTCGGTCTGGAATCCGGACAGCAACCTGATGCGTTTGAACGCCCGTCCGATAGGCGAATGGGTGGAGATACCGAAGCGGCTGATGGATGTCCTGAGTCTCGCGCTCGATATCGGTCGCGCCTCGGGTGGCGCATTCGATATTACTGTAGGCGACGCGGTTGCGGCTTGGGGCTTTGGGCCGGAAGTTGCCGACCAATCCCTTATCCGGAAGGCGCTTCATGCACCGCGTCGCGCGGCGCACGAGGCGCTGGAGCTCGACCTTGATCGGGGAAGGGCACGCAAGCGAGCCCCTGTCGTTCTCGATCTCAACGGCATCGCTAAAGGTTATGGCGTCGACCGGTTGGCTGAGACGTTGCGTGCTTTCGGTAT
>JBDHSY010000422.1:0-3254 GCA_039808405.1 Xanthobacteraceae bacterium | reverse complement strand
ATGCGCGCAGCGGCTGTTCGGCGCTCCGCTGCTTCGGTTGCGCCCGCGGCGGCTCCGCACGCGCCGCCGCCGGGCGGCGCGGTTCGGCGTCACGGCTGCGTGACTGACGCGGCTCGGCCGCTACGCCGCCGCTCGCTATCAGGTAGCCGGACAGTTGCCGCGCCATGTCGGTGCCGGTGGTGTAATGCTGGCGCAGGAAACCGGGCAGCGCCTGCGCGGGGACCGACTTGACGAGCCCGCGCGGCGACCGGTGACAGGCGGCACAGGTGCTCGCGAAAAGCTGCGGCGCGCTCTTGCCGGCATCGAGGTTTTGCGCCTGCGCCGGCGCACCCTCGACACTCGCGGCCAGCAACGCGACCGCCGCGACCATGAGCGTCCGGCTTGTCATTCACCCCTCCAGCGACCGATGGCGCTGCCACCGGTCCAGCGCGGTGCCGGCCGGCGGCGCGACAAGCGGTCCTCGACCGCAGGCGCGACGGCTGCCGGCTGCGATCCCGATGTGCTGGAGCGTGGTGGCATCGTTACCGTGCGACTTTTAGCGAAACGTCGCGCAAATGGAAGGGCGCGCGCGGCGCCCGCGCCACAATACCGCGCGGTGTTGCGGCATTGTCGCGCGGTTCCTGCCGCCCGCTGCCGCCGCCTGTGGGAATCGGGCATAAGGAGCGACGCGGCGGCTTGCGGATGTTCCTTCGGCGTCAGCGGCGGTGCTTGATGCGTCCCGCATTCGATGCGTCCCGCATTTGCCCGAAACCTGTGACAACGATACCGCGCACCCCGCGCCGCACCGCCGCCGCGCCAATCGACCGGACGAAACGCTGACCGACATGGCCCTGACCGATTCCAACGTTCTCAAGATCGCGCCCGACGCCGCGGCCTATCGCACCGCCCCGCACAACATCGAGGCCGAGCAGAGCCTGCTCGGCGCCATCCTGGTCAACAACGAGGCGTTCTACCGCGTCTCCGACTTCCTCGAGTCGAAGCATTTTTTCGAGCCGATCCACCAGCACCTGTATGAGACCGTCGGCAGCCTGATCCGCGCCGGCAAGGTCGCCACTCCGGTGACGCTGAAGACGTTCCTGCCGGCCGATACCGACATCGCCGGCATGACGCTCGGCCAGTATCTCGCCCGCCTCGCCGCCGAGGCCACCACCATCATCAACGCCAAGGACTACGGCCAGACCATCTACGAGCTGTCGCTGCGCCGCGACCTGATCGGCATCGGCGAGGACATGGTCAACGTCGCCTACGATGCGCCGGTCGATTTCTCGCCGCGCACGCAGATCGAGGACGCCGAGCGGCGGCTCTACGAACTGGCCGAGACCGGCCGCTACGACGGCGGCTTCCAGCGCTTCGCGCAGGCGCTGACGGTCGCCGTGGATATGGCGGCGGCGGCGTTCCAGCGCGACGGCGGACTGTCCGGCATCGCCACGGGCCTGCGCGACCTCGACGGCAAGATGGGCGGGCTGCATCCCTCCGACCTCGTGATCCTCGCCGGCCGCCCCGGCATGGGCAAGACCTCGCTCGCCACCAACATCGCCTACAACATCGCCCGCGCCCACCGCGACGAGTTGCAGGCCGACGGCACCCGCCAGCCGGCCGATGGCGGCATCGTCGGCTTCTTCTCCTGCGAAATGTCGGCCGAGCAGCTCGCCACCCGCATCATCGCCGAGCGCACCGGCATTCCCTCGAGCACCATCCGGCGCGGCGCGATTTCCGAGGACGATTTTGCCAAAATCCGCGACTACGCCATCGAGCTGCAATCGCTGCCGTTCTACGTCGACGAAACCGGCGGCCTGTCGATCGCGCAGGTGACGGCGCGGGCGCGGCGGCTCAAGCGCCAGCGCGGCCTCGATCTTCTGGTGATCGACTATATCCAGCTTCTGCAAGGCTCGGGGCGGCGCTCCGACAACCGCGTGCAGGAGGTGACCGAGATCACCACCAGCCTCAAGGCGCTGGCCAAGGAGCTGAACATCCCGATCCTGGCGCTGTCGCAGCTGTCGCGTCAGGTCGAGGCGCGCGACGACAAGCGGCCGCAGCTTGCGGACTTACGCGAATCCGGCTCGATCGAGCAGGACGCCGACGTGGTGCTGTTCGTGTTCCGCGAGGAATACTACCTCGCCAACAAGGAGCCGCGCGCCGGCACGCCCGAATACGAGAAGTGGCAGACCGACATGAGCCTGGTCCACGGCAAGGCCGAGGTGATCATCGGCAAGCAGCGCCACGGCCCGACCGGCACGGTGGAATTGCAGTTCGAGGCCAGCGTCACGCGCTTTGCCGATCTTTCGCCGGACCACCATCTGCCCGAGGCGATGTAGCGCGATGGCGACCGAGACTGCGGCGGTTTCCGCTCCGCTCGATACCGATCTCACGCTCTCGGCCGAGGAAGCCGCGGCCCGCGATGCCGCAAGCGGCCTGTTGACCGTCGATCTCGACGCCATCGTCGCCAACTGGCGCCTGCTCGCCGGCAAGAGCACGCCCGCCGAATGCGCGGCCGTGGTCAAGGCCGACGCCTATGGCTGCGGCGCCGTGCCGATCGCCACCGCGCTCGCCGGCGCCGGCTGCGCCACCTTCTTCGTCGCCACGCTGAACGAGGCGAAAGCGCTGCGCCCGGCGCTGCGTAAGCAGGCCGCACTCTACGTGCTCGACGGCTTCTTTCCCCACTGCGGCGACGTCTATGCGGCGCTCGACGCGCGGCCGGTGATCGGCAGCCTGATCGAGCTGGCCGAGTGGGACGTGTTCCGCCGCCGTAGCGGCTGGCAAGGCGGCGCGGCCCTGCACATCGACACCGGCATGAACCGGCTCGGCGTCCTGCCGGCGGAGGCGGAGGGGCTGCTGCCGCGCCTCAGGCAGGCCGACCATGGCCTGACGCTGGTGATGAGCCACCTCGCCTGCGCCGATACCCCGGAGCATCCGCTGAACGGCCGGCAGGCGGCGGCCTTCCGCGAGATCGCCTCGCGCTTCACCGGCATCCCGGCGGCGCTCGCCAATTCCTCCGGCGTCTTCCTCGGCCCCGCCTTCCATTTCGACATGGTGCGGCCAGGCGCGGCGCTCTACGGCGTCAACCCGACACCCGAAGCCGACAACCCGATGCAGCCGGCGGTCGGGGTCGAAGCCCGCATCGTGCAGATCCGCGAGGTGGCGCGCGGCGACACCGTCGGCTATGGCGCCACCTGGACCGCGCGCCGGCCGACCCGGCTCGCCGTCGTCACCGCCGGCTACGCCGACGGCTATTTCCGCGCCGCCGGCGGCGTCGA
>JBDHSY010000421.1:0-3257 GCA_039808405.1 Xanthobacteraceae bacterium | reverse complement strand
CGCTTCGCCGAGAAGCACGGCGTCGCCTTCGTCGATGCCGACTACGACAAGGACAACTGGTTCGCCCGCGCCAAGGGCATGGAATGGGAGCCGGAGCGCGGCGCGCGCTGCACCATGTGCTTCGACATGCGCTTCGAGCGCACCGCGCTTTACGCGCACGAGCACGGCTTTCCGGTGATCACCTCATCGCTCGGCATCTCGCGCTGGAAGAACATGGCGCAGATCAACGATTGCGGCGTCCGCGCCGCGGGCCGCTACCCGGACGTGGTCTACTGGGACTACAACTGGCGCAAGGGCGGCGGCTCGGCACGCATGATCGAGATCAGCAAGCGCGAACAGTTCTATCAGCAGGAATATTGCGGCTGCGTCTATTCGCTGCGCGACACCAACCTGCACCGCCGCAACCAGGGCCGCGACGCCATCGCCATCGGCACGCAGTACTACGGCCGCCCGGCGCCGGACGACCCGTCCGGGACGTAGCGCCGCGTCCCAAACGCCCGCGCTACCCGGCCGGCGTCTTCAATTCGCGCAGCGATGCGATGAGATCGGAGAAGCGCTCGCCCTGCACGGCAACATGGTTGCGCAGGGCCGTCGCCGCCCGTTCGGCGTCGCCCGCGGCCAGCGCCGCGACAATCTGCTCGTGCTCGGCAAGCGAGGTCGCCATGCGATGGCCGACGCGCAACTGCAGCCGGCGATAGGGTTGCAGCCGGCGCGACAGCGAGGCGGCGTGCTCGGCGAGAAAGCGGTTGCCGGTGGCCTCGTAGATCGTGGCGTGAAAGCGCACGTTCTCGTAATAGTAATCGTCGTGACTGTGGCGCCGCGCCGCCTCGGTGCAGCGCTCGTGGCAGTGCCGCAGCACATCGTGGTCGGCCCGCGTCATGCGCCGGGCGGCGAGACGACCGCACATCGCCTCGAGCTCCGCCATCACCTCGAACATTTCGACCAGCCGCGTCGGGCCGATCTCCGCCACCACGGCGCCGCGATGCGGACGCAGCTCGACCAGCCCCGACGCCGCAAGGTGGCGCAGCGCCTCGCGGATCGGCGTGCGCGACACGCCGTAACGCTCCGCCAGCCGCGTCTCGTCGAGCCGGTCGCGCGGACGCAAGCGGCCCTCGATAATGTCGTTCTCGATGCCGTCCTTGAGGCGGTATGCTGTATTTTCCGACATCACCGCTGCCTACGCGCCAGCCAGCGCGGCGGATTGTATACATCTGAATTGACAATGTATGCAAACGGCAGGTTAAATGGCGGCTGCTCGCGACAATAGACAAAAACCATTGCGACAGGGAGAACGCCCATGAAGAAACTGATGACTGCATTCGTCGGTCTTGCCGTAGCGACGGCATTTTCGGCCAGCGCCGGTGCCGACGTCCTGCTCAAGGCATCGCATCAATTCCCCGGCGGCAAGGGCGACCCCCGCGACGAGATGGTGCAGATCATCGCGCGCGAGGTGAAGGCCGCCGGTGTCGGCATCGATATCCAGGTCTATCCCGGCGCCTCGCTGTTCAAGCCCGGCGAGCAGTGGAACGCGATGACGCGCGGCCAGCTCGACATCTCGTCGTTCCCGCTCGACTACGCCAGCGGCAAGGTGCGCGCCTTCGGCGCCACGCTGATGCCCGGACTGGTGCGCAACCACGAGCGCGCCCAGCGCCTCAACAGTTCGCCGTTCATGAAGGACATCAAGGCGCTGATCGAGAAGAACGGCGTGATGGTGCTGGCCGACGCCTGGCTTGCCGGCGCGGTCGCCTCCAAGGACAAGTGCATCCGCAAGCCCGCCGACATCAAGGGGCTCAAAATCCGCTCCGCCGGGCCGACCTTCGCCGCGATGTGGCAGGAGGCTGGCGCCTCTATCGTCTCGATCCCCAGCAACGAGGTCTACAACGCGCTCCAGACCGGCGTTGCGGAAGCGACCGACACCAGCGCCGGCAGCTTTGTCTCGTTCCGCCTCTACGAACAGGTCAAGTGCATCACCGCGCCGGGCGACAACGCGCTGTGGTTCATGTACGAGCCGGTGCTGATCTCGAAGAAGTCGTTCGACAAGCTCAACAAGCCGCAGCAGGACGCATTGCTGGCCGCCAGCAAGAAGGCCCAGGACTACTTCGTCGCGGAAAGCAAGAAGCTCGACGACAAGCTGGTCAAGGTGTTCAAGGACCATAACGTCGAGGTCGTGACGCTGACGCCGGAAGAGTACGACGCCTGGATCGCCGTGGCGCAGAAAAGCTCCTATGCCGGCTTCGCCAAGGACGTGCCCGACGGCAAGAAGCTGATCGACGAAGCGCTCGCCGTCAAATAGCGCCGACCGGCGGCCGGCTCGCACCGGCCGCCGCCGCTTTCTCTTCCCGCCGGAATCACACTCATGGACCTGTTCGTCCGCGCGATCACGCTTGTATCGAAGCTGTGCGGGGTCATCGCGGCGCTGTTGATCGCCGCCGCCGTGGTGATCGTCTGCCACATGGTATTCGTGCGCAGCGTGCTCAACGACAACACCATCTGGCAGACCGACTTCACCACCTACAGCCTGATCGCCGCCACCTTCATCGGCAGCCCGTACCTGCTGCTCAACCGCGGCCACGTCAACGTCGACGTGCTGCCGCTCTATCTCAGCCAGCGCGCCCGGTTCTGGCTGGCGCTGGCGGCGGCGCTGATGTCGTTCGCGTTCTGCCTGACCATGACCATCCTCGGTGCCGAGTTCTGGTACGAGGCATGGTCGAACGCCTGGGTCTCCGACACCATGTGGCGGGTGCGGCTGTGGATTCCCTATGCGGCCATGCCGATCGGGCTCGGCATCCTCACGCTGCAGTATGTAGCGAGCATCTATAACCTCGTGACCGGTCGCGAGCCGCCGTTCGGCCTCGCTCCGAAGGAGGCGGCATGAGTCCGGCCATCCAGGGCAGCATCGTCCTCACCGTCACGCTCGTCATCCTGCTGTCGGGAGCGCCGGTGGCGTTCGCGCTGGGCGCGCTGGCGATCGTTTTCCTCATCATCTTCCAGGGGTTCGATTCGATCCACGTCGCGGCCGAGACCTTCTATGCCGGGCTGCACGACTTCACCCTGGTGTCGATCCCGATGTTCGTGATGATGGGCGCGGCGATCGGCTCATCGCCGGCCGGCAAGGACCTTTACGAGGCGCTCGACCGCTGGCTCTACCGCGTGCCCGGCGGCCTCGTCATCTCCAACATCGGCGCCTGCTCGATCTTCGCCGCGCTGACCGGCTCCTCGCCGGCGTGCTGCGCCGCCATCGGCAAGATGGGCATCCC
>JBDHSY010000420.1:0-3264 GCA_039808405.1 Xanthobacteraceae bacterium | reverse complement strand
AGATGCGGCACGCCATCCATCGCGTTCGGCACCCTGAGGCCGCGCCAATGCACGGTGGTGTCCTCGGGCAGGTCGTTCCTGACGACGATGCGGACGCGCTCGCCCTGGCGGACGCGGATGGCGGGTCCCGGAACCCGCCCGTCGTAACTCCAGACGTCGGTGCGGGGGTGCCCGGCGCCGGCGAGCGCCACCTGGCCGGGGCCTGCGGTCAGCCGAAACTCCTTCACGGGCGATGTCGGCCCTTGCGGGGTTTGCGCCACGGTGCGGCCCGGCAGCGCCGCGGCGGCGGCGAACGCCGCGCCGCCGGATAAGAAGGTGCGGCGCTCGATCGGCAGTTTGTCGCGAGAGGGCATCGGACCGGTCCTGACGGCTGCGGGCCTGGCGCATGCGGGCCGGTGGTGCCGCGTGAGGGACTTGAACCCCCGACCTACCGCTTACAAGGCGGTTGCTCTACCAACTGAGCTAACGCGGCCCCGGCTGGCCGACATGGCGGCAATGGCCACAGCTAGCAGCGCCGCCGCGCCGCGACAAGCCCGCGTTAAAGAACCGCCACCGCAACCGCTTGCAATTGAGCGATATCGCAGGGTTAGCCGTTAGGCTTACCGGCAGAATGGGAGCGGGGCTTAACGCATCCGGCGAGACCTTCGCGTATCGTCGGCCGCATCAGCCAAGGCCCGACCATGATGCCAGCGCCCTCGCGTCTTTTCCTCTCCGCCGCCATCGTGCTCGGCACGGCGGCTACGGCCGTGGCCGACGAGGGGCCGACGATCGTCGTGCCCACCCGCGCGGTGGCGCCGATCGTCATCAACGGGTGCGACGCCTCCTTTGCGGTGGTAGAGAGCGACTGGGGGCTCGGCAAGAACGTGCGGCTCGCGCCGACCGTCTATGGCTGCCGCGCGCCCGTCGTGCGCGAGGTGGGGCACTATTTCCCGAGCGCCGGACGGGTGCCGGGCTATGGCCGGCGCGAGGTCGAGCCGCCCGCCAACCGCCGCCTGCCGCCGCGGGCGGAAAGCTACAATCGCTCGTGGTCGGCGCAGTCGGCGCCGCCGGCGGCACAGCCGCCGGTGCCGATGAACCCGCCGGAGGTGATCATCGCGCCGCGCTACGGCGACCCGCGTTCGCCGTCGGACTTTTGAAACGGAGCGGTCGCCGGCGTGACCAACGCCAAGGGCTATCGCAAAACGGATAACAACAGGAGATCGGGATGCGTCATACCTTTGCCGGAGTTGCCACCGCGCTGGCCCTGATGGGCCTCGGCGCGACGTCGGCCGCCGCGTGCGGCGGTTACGGCTACGGCTGCGGGCCGTGCGCCTACGCCGCGCCGTGCGGCTATGGCGTCGTCTATTCGGGCTATGGATACGCGCGGCTGCCGACCATCCCGGTGCCGCGCTGGTATGCGGCCCCGCAATACTACTACGTCAATCAGGGACCGACCTATACCGGACCCGGATTGTTCGCGCCGCTGCCGACCTATCAGCAGCGCGCCGTGCGCAGCCGCTACGATGGCCGCTACGACTATGGCGTGAGCTACGGCTACAGCTATCGCGGCGGCCCCTATGCCAACGCGATGCACCACTATTATGCCGGCGCGCCGGCCTGGCACGGTCCGGCGATCGTCAGCTACCGGCCGCGTGCGCACAGCCGTCGTCACGGCGCCGCGCACCATGCCCATCGCGGCCACGCAATGCACGCGCGCCATCACGATCGGCATCATCGCGGCGCGCCCCACCCGCGCTACCGCCATCGCTGAGGGTCTGGTTATACCTTGATGTTGTCGATCAGCCGCGTGGTGCCGAGCCGCGCGGCGACCAGAAGCCGCAACGGGCCGTCCTTGATCGACTTGACCGGTGCCAGCGTCGCGGCGTGGCGCGCTTCGAGATAGTCCACCGCGAAGCCGGCGCGGGTGATGGCGCTGGCCCCGGCGCGCATCACCGCCGCGGCCCGGCCGCCCGCGCGCAGCCGCGCCGCGCAGTCCGCTAGCGTGCGATGAAGCATCGGCGCGATGCCGCGTTCTTCAGCCGAGAGATAGACGTTGCGCGACGACATCGCGAGCCCGTCGCGCTCGCGCACCGTCGGTATGCCGACGATGCGCACCGGCAGGTCGAGGTCGCGCGCCATCCGCGTCACCACCTGAAGCTGCTGATAATCCTTCTCGCCGAACACCGCGACGTCGGGCGCGACCTGCGTGAACAGTTTTGCCACCACGGTGGCGACGCCGCCGAAAAAGTGCGGCCGGAAGCGGTCCTCGAGGCCGGCGGTGGCCGGCCCTTCGGTGACGATGCGGGTCGCGAAGCCGTCCGGGTACATCGTCGCGACATCGGGGTTCCAGATCAGGTCCACGCCCTCGGCGGCGAGCTTTTCGGCATCGGCCGCGAAGGTGCGCGGATAGGCGGCGAGGTCCTCGTGAGGCGCGAACTGGGTCGGGTTGACGAACACCGACACCGCGACCCGGTCGGCGCGGCGCCTGGCCTGCCGCACCAGCGTCAGATGGCCTTCATGCAGCGCGCCCATGGTCGGGACCAGGGCAAGCGTGGCGCCGCCGGCGCGCAGGCTCGCGACGCTTTTGCGCAGCGCGGGCAGGGTGCGGACGATACGGGGACGGCGAGGGGACGGTCCGGCGGGCATTTTCCGTTGAGCCTCAGATGTGGCGGCGGCGGGAACCTAACTAAAGCTCGCTCCGTCGCCAAGCCGGAAAGCGTCGCCGCACCGCCCGGATTCGCGGAAGACGCATGCGGCTTGATCGCGGCGCGGTTTGCGGCCACATCTGACGCGCATGGCAAACGATCCGATCCGGCCGAAATCCGTATCGCCCGAGCGGGCCGCAGGCAGCGGCGCGCGTGGCGATGTCGCGTCCTCCGCATCCTCGGCCCAGGTCGCCGCGTTTCTCGCCAAGGCGCGGGCGATGGCGCCGGGCGGCGCGCAGGGCACGCGCGGGCGGCTGATCTTCGCGCTCGACGCCACCATGAGCCGGCAGCCGACCTGGGACATGGCGGCGCAGTTGCAGGCCGACATGTTTCGCGAGGTGGCGGCGATCGGCGGGCTCGACGTCCGCCTCGTCTATTATCGCGGGCTCAACGAGTGCCGCGCCAGCCCGTGGATTTCCGATCCGGCCAGGCTCGCCGGGCTGATGGGGCGCATCAATGTCGCCGGCGGCCACACCCAGATCGGCAAGGTGCTGGCCGAGACCCGGCGCGAGGCGGTGGCCAGCGGCGTGCGCGCGCTGGTGTTCGTCGGCGACGCGATGGAGGAGGATGTCGACGAACT
>JBDHSY010000419.1:0-3267 GCA_039808405.1 Xanthobacteraceae bacterium | reverse complement strand
AAGTCATCGGACGAGAACGAGACACCGCGCCAATCTGAGAACGCTTCCCCAAAGACAATCCACACATGACTTGTTACATACGGGCTCCGGTGTCGATGACGAAGACGATGCCGCCATCGATGAGATTGATTCGGCAAGTGACCAGCAATTCTACTTTTACTCATCGGCTGGTTTATCGGGTGGCAGGTGCGGGAGCAGCGATTTCAACCTTCCACGACACGACCAGAGCCCGAAACAGTTTCTCCACTTGTTCGAGCGTTGATGAGTCGGGCGCCGCGGGCCACTCCCAAGCGCACCAATTCTGCCTGACGAACATCATGTCTCGCAGACGTTCGAGAGCCGGGTTTGACAGAATCCACGACCGGAACGCAGGAAAACTACCGGAGAGTAAACGGGGGAACTGAAATTGATCGGCGAACAGATGAGAGCGGAAGATGCACGATGAGACTGGCGAGTCTCAGCAATCCAGGTGACTCAGAACATACCACGTGCGGGGCCCCCCGAACTTCGGTCCCCCACTCAACGTCTGAAGTGTCGGTCACCTTCTTGGCCGGGTTCTTCAGCGGCGTCATCGCGCCCTCGCGCGACATCATGGTGCGCAACGCCGCCCCGCCCGGCGCCAACGGCCGGGTGTTCGGCATCGTCTGGACCGGCTTCAACATCGGCTGCGTCGTCAGCCCGCCGCTGTTCGGCTGGATCATGGACGCGGCGATGCCGCGCTGGGTGCTCGGCACTGCCGCACTGTCCATGCTGCTGGCCGCGGCACTGACGCTGTACGGCAGCGGCGGCGCCCGCGGTGGCACCCTTGGCGCGCGCCAGGGCACCGGATTATAGTTCCGCCATGCCCGTGACCGATATCGCGACGCGCACCTACGACCACGGCTGGCGGCTCGACCCGATCGTCCGCAGCCTGCTCGATACCGATTTCTACAAGCTCCTGATGCTGCAGATGATCCATGCGCTCTATCCGGGCGTGCATGCGACCTTCTCGGTGATCAACCGCAGCCGCCACATCCGTCTCGCCGACATCATCGACGAGGGCGAACTGCGCGCCCAGCTCGACCACGCCCGCACCCTGCGCTTCACCAAGAAGGAACTGATCTGGCTCGCCGGTAACACCTTCTACGGCAAGACGCAGATGTTCGCGCCGGAGTTCATGGCCTGGCTCGCCGACTTCCACCTGCCCGACTACGAACTGAAGAAGGTGGACGGACAGTACGAACTGCACTTCCGGGGGCCGTGGACCCACACCACGATGTGGGAGATTCCGGCGCTCGCCATCATCAACGAGCTGCGCTCGCGCGCGGCCATGATCGGCCGCGGCCGCTTCGCGCTCGACGTGCTCTACGCCCGCGCCAAGGCCAAGCTGTGGAGCAAGGTGGAGCGGCTGCAACGGCTCGACGGGCTGGTGATCTCCGACTTCGGCACCCGGCGCCGGCATGGCTTTCTGTGGCAGCGCTGGTGCGTCGAGGCGCTCAAGGAAGGACTCGGGCGCGCCTTCACCGGCACCTCCAACGTGCTGCTGGCGATGGACAGCGACCTCGAGGCGATCGGCACCAACGCCCACGAGCTGCCGATGGTGCTGGCGGCGCTCGCCGGCAGCGACGAAGAGCTGCGCCGCGCCCCTTACAAGGTGCTGGACGACTGGCGCCACACCTATGCGGGCAACCTGCTGATCGCCCTGCCCGACGCCTTCGGCACCGCCGCGTTCCTGCGCGACGCGCCCGACTGGGTCGCCGACTGGACCGGCTTCCGCCCCGACAGCGCACCGCCCATCGAGGGCGGCGAACAGATCATCCGCTGGTGGAAGGAGAAAGGCCGCGACCCGACCAGAAAGCTTCTGGTGTTCTCCGACGCCATGGACGCCGATTCCATCGAGGAGGCCCACAATCATTTCAAGGGCCGGGTGCGCACCTCGTTCGGCTGGGGCACCAACCTGACCAACGACTTCGTCGGCTGCCTGCCCGACGGCTCGGCCGATCTCGACCCTATTTCGCTGGTGTGCAAGATCACCGACGTCAACGGCCGCCCCGCGGTCAAGCTGTCCGACAACCCGGAAAAGGCGACCGGCGACCCGGCCGAGATCGCGCGCTATCTCAAGGTGTTCGGCGACGCCGGGCGCGTGCGCATGCCGGTGCGGGTCTAAAGCGTTTCGAGCGAAGCACGCCTCACACCGCGCCGCGCGCCCGAAGCACCCGCTCGGGCGTCAGCGGAATCTGGGTGATCGACTTGCCGAACACGCCGATGGCGTATTAGACCGCGTTGAGCACCGCGCCCGAGGCCGCCGACGTGCCGGCCTCGCCGACGCCCTTGGCGCCGAGCAGCGTATCGAGCGTCGGCGTCTCGACGTGCGCGATGACGAAATCCGGCATCTCACACGCCATCGGCACCAGATAGTCGGCCATCGATCCGTTCAGAAGCTGGCCGGTGTCGCTGTAGAGGCATTCCTCGAACAGCGCCGCGCCAAGCCCCTGCACCGCGCCGCCGCGCACCTGCTCGTTGACCAGCAGCGGATTGATGATGCGGCCGCAATCCTCCACCACCCAGTGCTTCAGCAATTTGATGAAACCGGTCTCGACATCGACCTCGACCAGGCTGCCGTGGATGCCGTTGGTGAAGGCGAACGGATAGCCCTTGGGCGCATAGTGCTCGGCGACGGTGAAGCTGGCCTCGATGCCGGGCGGCAGGGTGTCGGAGCGGAAATAGACCAATGCCGCGAGATCGGCGAGCGGCATGCGCACCGCGCGCGAAGCCTGCTCGACGATCCGGCCGTTCTCGATATCGAGATCGGCGGGCGCGCATTGCAAAATGGCGCCGGCCACCGACAGCACATTGGCCTTGAGCTTGCGCGCGCCGCGCAGCGCCGCCTCGCCGCCGATGCCGGTGCCGCGGCTGGCCCAGTTGGCGCCACCATGCGGCGTCGTCTCGGTGTCGCCGGTCAGCACCCGCACCTGCTCGCAATCGACGCCGAACTGGTCGGCGACGATCTGCCCGACCATCGCTTCGGTGCCCTGCCCCTGCTCGCACACGCTGATGGCGCAGTGCAGTTCGCCGGACGGGGTGATCTTCAAGACGCAGCCGTCCTGCGCCGAGATATGCGCGCCGCCGACGCCGTAGAACGCCGGCGACGGATTGGTGATCTCGATATAGGTGGCGAAGCCGATGCCGCGCTGCACGCCGCCGCGGCGCAGCCGCGCCTGCTCGGCGCGCGCGGCCGGATAGTCCATCAGGGCGTGCAACTTGGCGAGGCATTCCTCCAGCGACAGC
>JBDHSY010000418.1:0-3274 GCA_039808405.1 Xanthobacteraceae bacterium | reverse complement strand
TGGACGCCGCACGCGTCATGGACCGACCGCGACGTCACCTTCTCAGTCCACGCGCTTCGCGCCGGCTGACGCCCTCGCCGGCACGCTGCGGTCGGCGCCGATCGAGCGCGCCTCCCACACCGCAACGACCACCATCACCGCGCTGGTCGCCGCGGACAAGGCGAGCGGCGACAACAGGGGGCCGAGCGGCGCCAGCGCCACCAGCGCCGCAATGCCGGCGAGATGCGAGAGCTGAAGCAGGCCGTGAATGGTCCGCTTGAACAACAGCGTGCCGATGAGAAACAGGAGCGGCCCGCCGACCAGCGCGAACACCGCGGGAAGGTCGGCGTGGCCGTTCGGATGCGACAGCACGATCTCGTCGCCGGCGGCGGCGATGATGATGCCGGCGACGATCGGCATATGCAGGTAGGTATAGCCGAGCCGTGCCAGCCGGCCCGGATCGTCGGCATGGGAGATCGCCTCGGCGCCGGCCTCGGCTCCCTTGTGGAAATAGACCCACCACATCGCCAGGCTGCCGACGAACGCCGCGAGGAACGCCGCCAGCACGCCCGCTGACCATTGCAGTTCGCCGAAGGTCGCCCCGGTGACGACGATGGATTCGCCGAGCGCGATGATGATGAACGCCGCGCAGCGTTCGGCCATGTGGCCGCCCTCGATGGTCCAGTCCTGCAACGTGGAGGCGCCGAGACCCGGCGTCCAGAACCGGAAGAGCGGCCCGGCATATTCGATGGCCACGGCGCAGCCCCACAGCCCGAGGCGGACGCCGCCCTCAGCCAGCCCGCCGGCGATCCACAACACGCCGCTGGCCGACAGCCAGGCCAGGATGCGGGCAAAATTGCGCGACAGCCCGATTTCGGAGCGCGGCACCGCCCACAGCATGAACAGCGTGCGGCCGACCTGGATCGCGACATAGGCCAGCGCGAACGCGAGGCCGCGCTCCGCAAAGGCCGCCGGGATCGACGTCGACAGCACCAGCCCGGCCAGCATCAGCACGAACAGCGCCACGCGCACGCTGGTGCGGTCGGGGTCGAGCCAGTTGGTGATCCACGAGGTATAGATCCACGCCCACCACACAGCGAAAAACAGCACGGCCGTTTGCAGCACGCCGAGCGGCGTCAGGTGGGCCAGCAACGTGTGGGAAATCTGCGTGACGGCGAAGACGAACACGAGGTCGAAGAACAGTTCGACGAACGTCACCCGCGCGTGTTCGCGCGGCTTGCGCGGCCGCAGCAGGGACGGAACGGCGGTTCGCTCTTTCACGCCGGCCTCGCTCGTCCGAGCCGCGGCATGGCTTCGCCTCCGGCTATTTCTCCGGAACGCCGGTTTGCAGCGCCAGCGCGTGCAATACGCCGCCCATCTGGCCCTGCAACGACTGATAGACGATCTGGTGCTGCTGCACCCGCGACTTGCCGCGGAACGACTCGGAGACGACGGTTGCGGCGTAGTGGTTGCCGTCGCCGGCGAGATCGCGGATCACGACCTCGGCGTCGGGCAGCGCCGCCTTGATCATCGTCTCGATATCCCGCGCATCCATCGGCATCAAACGGTCTCCCTCTGTCCTCGGCACCGGCCGCCCGGCCACCATGCCAGATTCTGCCGGGGGCGGCGAGCACTGCTCGAATCGCCTCCTATATAGGGAGAACACAGGGAACATCCCAGATGAAACAGCCCGGCCCCGACCATCCCATCACCCTTAGTCCCGCGGCCCATCGCGTCCGCGTCAGCGCCGCCGGCACGGTGATCGCCGACAGCCGCCACGCGCTGGTCCTGAAGGAAGCGAGCTATCCGCCGGTGTACTACATTCCGCGCGACGACGCGGACCTCGCCGCGCTGGTGCGCAGCCTTCACAGCAGCCACTGCCCCTACAAGGGCGATGCCAGCTATTTTGCCGTCCGCGGCGCCACCGGCCTGATCGACAACGCGGTGTGGTCCTACGAGGCGCCGTATCCGGCGGTGGCCGCCATCGCCGGACACCTCGCCTTCTACCCCGACAAGGTCGAGATCGAGGAACTGCCGGCCTGACCCGGCGCGCAGCGGGCGCCAAAAGGCGCCGCCGTCTCCGTGCTGCCAGTGCGCCGCCTACCTCGCGGCCGGCGGCGGCACGGCGGTGCGCGTCTGCCGGCACCAGTAGTCGAACGTGGCTTTGACGATCGACGGCTTGAGCAGGTAGTCGTGCGCCTCCTTGGCCAGCGCGTCGTTGACCGGCGTCAGCGCGCCATACGCCTGCGCGCGGATCTGCATGCGCGCGGCACGTTCGAGATAGACCGACAGATAGGTCGCCTCCTCGATCGAGGCGCCCGCGGTCAGGTAGCCATGGTGGGCCAGGATGATCGCGCGCTTGTTGCCGAGCGCCTCGGAAATCAGCACGCCCTCCTGGTCGGCGATCGGCACGCCGGGCCAGTCGCCGAGAAAGGCGCAGTCGTCGTGCAGCGGCGTCATGTCCATCTGGGCGATCACCAGAGGCTGCCGCGCCGCGGCCAGCGCCGAGGCCCATGGCGAATGGGTGTGAATGATCGAGTTGACGTCGGGCCGCGCATCGTAGACCCACAGATGGAAGCGCGTGGCCGGGTTGGCCATGCCTTCGCCGCTCAGCGTGTTGAGGTCGCGATCGACCTCGATGAAGTCGTCCGGCGTCGCCTCGTCGAAGCCGAGGCCGAACCGCAGGGTCCAATAGGCATTCTTGCGTTCGGAGCGGAAGCTGAACTGGCCGGCGAGCCCCGCCTCCTGGCCGGTCATCGCCAGAATGCGGCAGGCATAGGCCATCGTTTCCTTGTCGCTGCGCACCGCGCCCTTGAGGTGCTCGGCCATCTCGCGGGTGGCGCGGTCGTCGAAATATTGCTTTGCTCTCAGTTCCATATTCATGTCTGCCCTCCGAATCCGCGCCGCGGGCAGCACCGCCCGCCTGCACCGGCTGCGGCGAGTATGGGGGGCGGGGCCGCAATGAGCCATGACGCACGCGGCATAGCTGAAATGAGCGCGCCCGCTCGTTTGGGGACATCGCAGGCTTGTCGGCTTGCCGGTCAGGGCACGCGCGTCAACGCGACCTTGATCAGGTCCTCCACCAAAGGCGGCACGCGCCGGTCGCCGCGCACGATGGCTATGACGCGGCGGCGCAGCGTCGGCCGCATCAGCCGCCGCTTGTGCAAGCCGTAGTCGGCCAATAGCCTGTCGGGAATCTGCGAGGGCAGCACGCAGTATCCGATCCGCGACGAGACCAGCTTGAGCATGGCATCGACGGTGGGCGCTTCGGCCACAAGGCCAGGCACATCAGTAT
>JBDHSY010000417.1:0-3277 GCA_039808405.1 Xanthobacteraceae bacterium | reverse complement strand
CCGCCTCGTTCTCATAGATCAGATGCACGGTGGCGTCCGCGTCGTAGACCGCCACGCCCTCCTCTTCGAACAGTTTTGCCGTCGTCGATTTGCCCATGCCGATCGAGCCGGTCAGTCCGAGCACCCGCATTGCCGTCCTCACACGCGCACCAGGCCGCGCTCGCGCAGAAACGCCAAGAGCGGCAGCAGCGGCAGCCCCAGAATGGTGAAATGATCGCCGTCGATGCGCGAGAACAGGTGCACACCGAGGCTTTCGAGCTGATAGGCGCCGACGCTGCCGGTCACCGCCTCGCCCGCGGCATCGAGATAGCGCCCGATCGCCTCGTCATCCAGATGTCGCATCGTCAGGCGCGCCACCGCGACCTGTTCGGTCAGCACCTCGCCGTCGGCGACGACGGCAAAGGCGGCGTGGAGTTCATGGGTGTGGCCGGCCAGCGCGCGAAGCTGGGCGTGGGCGGCGGCCCGGTCGGCCGGCTTGTCGAACAGCCGCGCGCCCAGCGCCAGCGTCTGGTCGGCGCCGAGCACGATGCGGCCGGGGTGACTGGCGGCGACCGCGCGGGCCTTTTCCCGCGCCAGCAGCGTGGCGACCTCGCCCGGCGCGGTCAGCCCCGAGGCGCGCTGCAGCGCGCGCTCGTCGATATGCGCGGGGATCGTCTCGAACACCAGGCCGGCATTGCCGAGCAGCAGGCCGCGGGCGCGGCTCTGCGAGGCGAGAATCAACGGCCGCCCGCCTTGCCACAGCATCAGGCCAGGCTCCGCGGCCGCTGACGGTCGGCGTAGAGCTTCATCACCGCCGCCGCGGTTTCCTCG
The DNA here is from genome assembly GCA_039808405.1 of Xanthobacteraceae bacterium. GTDB lineage: Bacteria > Pseudomonadota > Alphaproteobacteria > Rhizobiales > Xanthobacteraceae > PRO6. Next base: position 2,467 of record JBDHSY010000417.1, on the reverse strand, counting down.
ATGGAGCGCCGCGTCACGTCGAGCAGCGGCCAGCCGTGACGGATGCTGAGCCGCCGCGCATAGGTCACCTCGTCGGTCACCGCCTCGCGGTCGATATAGGCCTCGTTGTCCGGCGAGCCGATCGCCAGCAACCGGTTCTGCCGCACCTGGATCAGCCGCTCCGGCGTCGCCTGCAGGCTGACCACCAGCGGCTTCTTCAGCGTTTCGAGCTGCGGCGGGATCGGGATGCCGAGCACCAGCGGCACGTTGGCGGTGCGGATGCCACGGTTGGCGAGATAGATCGAGGTCGGGGTTTTCGAGGTGCGCGACACCCCGACCAGCACCACGTCGGCGTCTTCCAGCCCTTCGACGTGCTGGCCGTCGTCGTGCATCATGGTGTAGTTGAGCGCGTCGATGCGCTTGAAGTATTCGGCATTGAGGGTGTGCTGGGCCCCGACCCGCCCGGCCGTCGCCGCCCCGAGATACGCCTCGAACAACTGCATCAGCGGGCCGATGATCGACAGGCTCGGCAGGTTCATCTCCTTGCACTTGGCCTCGAGCCGCTCGACAAGATCCTTCTCCAGCAGCGTGAACAGCACAATGCCGGGCGCTTCCTCGATTTCCGCAAGAACGCGGTCGAGCTGCTTCTGGCTGCGCACCAGCGGATAGACGTGCTCGACCGCCGAGATGTTGGCGTACTGGGCCGCCACCGCCCGCGCCACCGTGATCAGCGTCTCGCCGGTCGAATCGGAGATCAGATGCAGGTGAAAATAGCTGCCGGACGCGGTGGCCATGGGCAGGACATCCTGTGAATGGCTGTGGAGAGCCGCGGGCGCGACCGCGACCGCCGGCTCCCGGCGGAAACAACCGGCCTTTCCTTGCACAGTCCTGCTTTTCGGGACAAGGCCGGCGAGGCCGGCGAATATAATCGGGGAATGTGGATTTGTCTCTTGATAACGTTGCTGGCCGCCGCCGCTACGTCCTTGAGATTGCGTCGCTCCCGGTCATGAAGACGGTCTTTGCGGATTGCGTGGGCAACGCTTGCGGCTGTGTATGACCCGAAGGCGGCGCAGGCATGACGCTGCGCCGTCGCAATCCCCCGTCACATAGACTCTAACCTTCAAGAATCTAAAATGATGATTTGAGAAAGCGCGTGGCACCCGATAATGAACCGGCCAACGGTTCGTTCCGTGGATGCTCACGGAAACGCAGGGAAATCGCCATGTACGAATGGGCCAAGGCACTCCACGTCATCGCCGTCATCTCCTGGATGGCGGGGATGCTCTATCTGCCGCGGCTGTTCGTCTACCACTGCGCCGCCGAGCCGGGCTCGGTGCAGTCCGAAACCTTCAAGGTGATGGAATGGCGGTTGATGAAGTTCATCATCAACCCGGCAATGGTGGTGACGTGGATCGTCGGGCTGTGGCTGGCCTGGGACGGCGGCTGGTACAAGGTCGGCTGGTTTCACGCCAAGTTCGCGCTGGTGATCGTGCTGAGCGCGCTGCATGGCATCCTGGTCCGCCGGCTGCGCGACTTTCGGACCGACCGCAACACCCGCAGCGCCCGCTACTACCGGATCCTGAACGAGATCCCGGCGGTCCTGATGATCGGCATCGTCGTTCTGGTGATCGTCAAGCCGTTCTGAGGCACCGCCGCCACGGACGCCGGATTTCGTTGTCGCAGGGGGCTTAAGGCGTCTTGCGCAAGGCGGGAGCGTTTTCTATATTCGGCGTGTCCCACCTTCATGCAGGCGGATGCGGCCGTCTTCCGATTGTCGTCGATCGGACGCTGCGTCAGGCCCCCGGGCGCTTCGCAAGCGTTTCTCGCTCGACCGCCGGACCCCAAGACCTGCCGACCTTTTGCCGCTCGTATCCGCTTGCCGACGACCTCCCACTCCCAAGACTCGTGACAGGACATCCCACATGGGGGAAATGAAACTTCAAGACCTCAAGGCCAAGAGCGCGGCGGAACTCGTCTCGTTCGCGGAGGAACTGGGGGTCGAAAACGCCAGCACCATGCGCAAGCAGGAGCTGATGTTCGCCATCCTGAAAATGCTGGCGATCAAGGAAACCGACATCATCGGCGAGGGCGTCGTCGAGGTGCTGCCCGACGGTTTCGGCTTCCTGCGCTCGCCGGACGCCAACTACCTGCCCGGTCCCGACGATATCTACGTCTCGCCCTCGCAGATCCGCCGCTTCGGCCTGCGCACCGGCGACACCATCGAGGGCCAGATCCGCAGCCCCAAGGAGGGCGAGCGTTATTTCGCCCTGCTCAAGGTCAACACGCTCAATTTCGAGGATCCCGAGAAGGCGCGCCACAAGGTCAACTTCGACAACCTGACGCCGCTGTTCCCGGACGAGCGCTTCCGGCTCGAGATCGGCGATCCGACCCGCAAGGATTTGTCGGCACGCGTCATCGATATCGTCGCGCCGATCGGCAAGGGCCAGCGCGCGCTGATCGTGGCGCCGCCGCGCACCGGCAAGACGGT
>JBDHSY010000416.1:0-3289 GCA_039808405.1 Xanthobacteraceae bacterium | reverse complement strand
CGCCACTGTCGGCGGCCCCCTCCAGCGCCGCCTCGAGGTCGCGGGTCGGCGCGACCAGCGCCTCCTGCGACAGCCACTGCCACACCGCTTCCAGCGCCGGGCGGCGAATGCGGCCGGGCGACACCGCGGCCCCGGCATCGACCAGAAACGGCTCCAGCGGCCGGAACGCCTGCCGCCGGGCCTCGATGCCGCGGGAACGCTCGTTGTCGGCTCCGCGCACGGCGCTGCGCAGTTCGCCGAGCACCAGGTGGGCAACGGCGTCGTCGCCCTGCGTCAGCACGCGCTCGCACTCGCGCATCAGGAGCGCCCGCGTGCCGGGCGCAAGCTGCACGAGAAAATCCCTCAGACGTTCGCGCGACGACCGGTCCATGATGCCCCGACGCCCGCGAACCCGACGCTCTGCCGGTTCAACGGGCCGGCCATTGTGGCGGTATCGCCGTTAAGATCGGGTTGAGGGCGGCCCGGCCGTAGCCGGGGTCGGCCGGCGACCGCCGGTTCGCGCGAAGAAAGCTCGTCAAAACAATAATTTACGCAGCCGGAAGCATCAGCTCGGCGCGCAGGCCTCCGATCGGCGCGCTGCCGAGCGTCAGGCTGCCGCCGTAGAGCGCGGCCAGTTCGGTGACGATCGACAGGCCGAGGCCGGAGCCCGGCTTGGACTCGTCGAGCCGCTGGCCGCGCCGCGCCGCCTGCTCACGCTCCGCCGGCGACAGGCCCGGGCCGTCGTCATCGACGACGATGCGCAGCCGCTCGGCGCCGGCCGGTCCGGTTCGCGGCACCACGGTGACGGTCACTTTCGAGCGCGCCCACTTGCAGGCGTTATCGACGAGGTTGCCCGCCATTTCCTCGAGGTCCTGCCGCTCGCCGCGGAACCGCACGCCGGCGGGACATTCGACCGCGATGGTCAGGCTGCGCTCGCGGTGAATTTTCTCCATCGTCCGGCGCAGCGCATCGACCACCGGGGCGACCTCGGTGACGGTGCCGACCACGGTGACGCGCGCGGCGATGCGGGCACGCTCCAGATAGTGCGTGACCTGATCGCGGATCACCCCGGTCTGCTCCAGCACTTTTGCGGCGAGCGGATCGCCGGGGCGGCCGTTGGCTTCGTTGACGATCACCGACAGCGGCGTCTTGATGGCATGCGCAAGGTTGCCGACATGGGTGCGGGCGCGCTCGACGATGCCGCGCTCGGCGTCGAGCAGCGCGTTGGTCTCGCGCGCGAGCGGCGCGATCTCGACCGGGAAATTGCCTTCGAGCCGCTCGGCGCGGCCGGAGCGGATATTGGCCAGCGCCTCGGAAATGCGCTTGAGTGGCGCGAGACCGAAGCGCACCTGAAAGATCGTGGTCAAAACCAGCACCACGCCGAGCGCGAGAAAGGTGCCGCCGAGATAGACGTCGAAGGCGCGCGTCTCGTCGAAAATCTCGGTGGCGTCGCCGGCCACCGAAACCAGATATTTTCCGTCGGCGCCGAGATCGACCGGCCGCTCCACCATGCGCAGCATCTGGTTCTCGGGACCCGCGACATAGCCCATGCGCACGCCGGCGTCGGAGAGCGCGATGCCGCTGTCCTCGAGGCTCGGCAGCCGCGTATCCCACAAGGAGCGCGATACCCGCACCTCCGGCTTGTCGCCGTCGGTACGCGCGATCTGCCAGTACCAGCCGGACAGCGGCAGGTCGAACAACGGCTCGCCGAGCGCCTGAAACTGCCGGTCGGGCGAATCCTCCGGCAGGTTGACCTCGGTGATGACGGTGCGGAGATAGAGATTGAGCCGGCGGTCGAAGGCGCGCTCGGTGGCGCCGCGGTAGACCGAGGACAGGATGACGCCGGTGACGACCAGGATCGCCACCACCCAGACGGTCGCCGACAGGAACAGCCGGGTGGCGAGCGAACTGGAGCGGCGCTCAGTGCGCATCGGCCGGCGGGGTCAGCAGGTAGCCGAGGCCGCGCACGGTCTGGATGATGTCGACCTCCAGCTTCTTGCGGATGCGCCCGACGAACACCTCGATGGTGTTGGAATCGCGGTCGAAATCCTGGTCGTAGAGGTGTTCGACCAATTCGGTGCGCGACACCACGCGCCCGGCATGGTGCATCAGGTAGGCGAGCAGCCGGTACTCGTGGGAGGTCAATTTGATCGGGTTGCCGTCGACGCTGACGCGGCCGGTGCGGGTGTCGAGGATGACGGGGCCGCACGAGAGTTCGCTCTGGGCATGGCCGGTGGCGCGGCGCAGCAGCGCGCGGATGCGCGCCAGCACCTCCTCCAGATGAAACGGTTTTGCGACGTAGTCGTCGGCGCCGGCGTCGAAGCCCTGCACCTTGTCGCTCCAGCGGTCGCGCGCGGTGAGGATCAGGACCGGCATGGTGCGGCCGTTCTTGCGCCACGACTCCAGCACCGCGATGCCGTCCATCTTCGGCAGGCCGACGTCGAGCACCACGGCGTCGTAGGGTTCGCTGTCGCCGAGAAAGTGCCCCTCCTCGCCGTCATAGGCGCGGTCGACGACATAGCCGGCCTCGCCGAGCGCGGTGGCGAGCTGGCGGTTCAGATCGGGATCGTCCTCGACAACGAGCAGGCGCAAGGAAATCTCCGTGCTTATGGACGGGCTTGGGGCCGCCTTATGGACCGGGAGATTGTGGCGAAAAATACGGTCCCGTCACGCCCCCGAATCGCTTCCGCCTGCTACTTTAACACCCCCTTGCGACCGGCAAGATTGGCGGCCATCGCCTTCACGAGCCCGCCGAGCGCGCTCGGCGCATCCTGTCCCGTCGCGGCACAGACCTTTTCGCGGGTGCGGCCGCTCATATAGACGCCGAGCACGCCGAAGCGAAAACCCCAATAGGCGACCAGCAGGGCGGCGGCGGCGAACAGCGTCGTCAGCAACGCCACGTCGCCGGCGACGAATTTCTGCAGCACGATGGCCCACAGTGCCGCGCATTCCAGCGTCAGTTCGACGGCATAGAGCGGGCGCCACCAGCGCTGCACAACATCCTCAGCGGTGAGTTCGGCACGCATGGTGCGCTGCGTCTCGGTTGCGGCCATGCCGGCGGCTTCCGCCTCGGCGCGCAGCGCCTCGGCCCAGCGCGCCTCCGCGTCATCGAGCTTTTCGGGCGCGGCCGCCGGCAGCGCCGCCTGCACCGCTTCGGGCGTCGGTGCGGCGGCGCCGACCGCACCGGCCAAAATCTGTCCGGCGGCGCCGCCCAGGGGGCCGGCGAGCGCGGTGCCGATCAGCGGCGCGCCGAGCGCCATCACTTGCTTCGCAAGACTGCTCCAATCCATCGGTCTCTCCTCAATGCTTG
>JBDHSY010000415.1:0-3290 GCA_039808405.1 Xanthobacteraceae bacterium | reverse complement strand
CACATCGCGACGAACCGGCGTTCTGGCTCTATTCGTCGGGCTCGACCGGCGCGCCGAAGGGCGTGCGCCATGTCCATTCCAACGTCAAGGCGACCACCGAGACCTATGCCAGCCAGGTGCTCGGCATCCGCGAGGACGACGTGTGCCTGTCGGCGGCAAAGCTGTTCTTCGCCTACGGGCTCGGCAATGCGCTGACCTTCCCGATGTCGGTCGGCGCCACCACCGTGCTGCATCCCGACCGGCCGACGCCGGCGGCGATGTTCGGCCTGATGCGCAAGCACGGCGCCACGATCTTCTACGGCGTGCCGACGCTGTTCGCCGCGATGCTGAGCGATGCGAATTTCACCGAGGAACCGCGCTTCCCGCGCCTGCGCGTCTGCACCTCCGCGGGCGAGGCGCTGCCCGAGCACGTCGGCACCACCTGGAAGAGCCGGTTCGGCGTCGATATCCTCGACGGCGTCGGCTCGACCGAACTGCTGCACATCTTCGTCTCCAACGCGCCCGGCGATATCCGCTACGGCTCCTCGGGCCGCGCCGTGCCGGGCTACAGCATCCGCCTTGTCGATGACAACGGCGCCGACGTGCCGGACGGCGAGGTCGGCGAGATGCTGGTCAATGCTCCGTCCGCCGCCGAGGGCTACTGGAATCAGCGCGGCAAGAGCCGCCGCACTTTTGCCGGCGACTGGACCCGTACCGGCGACAAGTATTTTCGCGACAGCGACGGCCGCTACGTGTTCTGCGGCCGCGCCGACGACATGTTCAAGGTGTCGGGCATCTGGGTCTCGCCGTTCGAGGTCGAGAGCGCGCTGATCGCGCACCCGGCGGTGCTGGAGGCGGCGGTGGTGCCGGCCGCCGATGCCGACGGGCTGCTCAAGCCAAAGGCCTATATCGTGCTCAACGGAACGGCCACCGCGAGCGACGCGCTGACGAGCGAGCTGAAAGAGCACGTCAAGCACAAGATCGGCCCATGGAAATATCCGCGCTGGATCGAGATCGTCGACAGCCTGCCGAAGACGGCGACCGGCAAGATCCAGCGCTTCAAGCTGCGCGAGCCGGCCTGAGTCGGTTACGGCCCGCGGTTCGCCTGACAGGAGGTCTTTTGCGATGATCAACCTCGCTCCCGCCGGTACGCTCACCATCGGCGCCAGCACGCTGGAGTTTCGCCTGAGCGGCCCCTCGCCGAAGGATGCGCCGACGCTCGTGCTGCTGCACGAGGGGCTCGGCTCGGCGGCGCAGTGGGGCGATGTCCCCGCGCGGCTCGCGGCTGCCACCGGCACCGGCGTGTTCGCCTATTCGCGCGCCGGCTACGGCGCGTCGAGCCCGGCGCCTCTGCCGCGCGGCACCGACTACATGCACCGCGAGGCGCTCACGGTGTTGCCGCGCGTGCTCGACTCCATCGGCTTTCGCCGCGGCATTCTGATCGGGCATTCGGACGGCGCGTCGATCGCCACCATCTATGCCGGCGGCGTGCAGGATCATCGCGTGCGCGGCCTTGCGCTGATCGCGCCGCACTTCGTGGTGGAAGACGTGTCGGTCGCCTCGATCGCCGCCGCGAAAACCGCCTACGAGCAGGGCGACCTCAAGGCGAAGCTCGCGCGCTGGCACCGCGACGTCGACAATGCCTTTTATGGCTGGAACGACGCCTGGCTCGATCCCGCCTTCCGCCGCTGGGACATTTCCGAGGAGCTCGCCTACGTGCGCGTGCCGATCGCCATCGTGCAGGGCGCGAACGATCAATACGGCACGATGCGGCAGATCGAGATCGCGCGCGAGGAATGCTACTGCCCGGTCGATGTCGCCATGCTCGACGGCGTCGGCCATTCGCCGCAGCGCGAGGCGCCCGAAGTGACGCTCGATGCGCTGGTCTCCTTCGTCAACCGCATCCTGCGTCTGCACGGCGAAGGGGCGCTGGACCGCGCGGCGTGACGACGGATGCGGCGCCGCATCTGCCATTGCCGCGCTGGGTCTACCTGCCGGGCGGCGCGCTGCCGCCCGACGCGGACGCGCTCGAGCGCGCCGTCGCGCTGGTGCCGGCGCGGTTCGACGGACGCGTGCCGCGCGATCATCCGGCCCTCGCCTATGGCCTGGCGCTCAACGACGCCGGCTTCTTCTGGGAAGCGCACGAGGTGCTCGAAGCGCTCTGGCGCGCCGCGCCGCCGGGTGGACGCGACCGCATCCTGCTCAGGGCCTGCATCCAGGTCGCCAATGCCGGCCTCAAGCATCGTCTCGGCCGCAGCCGCGCGGTCGCCCGGCTCATCGCCGAAGCCATTGCCGAACTTGAGGAATTGGCGGTGCGCGGGAGCGGGCCGGCAGGCGGCTTCGCCGACGGCTATGCCGTGGCGAAGCTGCGGCGGGATCTGGGCGAGGCGGCAAAACAGCCGCCGACGGGCGGACGATGGATCGGCCTCGCTCCGGGGTCACGCGGTATGCACGAAAATGCATATTATTCGGCCGATCGGGAGTAGACCGCCCAAGTATTGTGAATTATTGTGCATTGTGACGGGCCGATAGATCGACACGAGGAGACCCCATGGCAGCGCAGCCGCGCAAGCTCGCGAACGGCGCCGAGCGCATCGATTTCCAGACCGAGCCGTCGCGCTACCGGCACTGGCGGCTCGCCGTCGACGGCGAGGTGGCGACGCTGACGCTCGATGTCGACGAGGACGGCGGACTGTTCGAGGGCTACCAGCTCAAGCTCAACTCCTACGACCTCGGCGTCGATATCGAACTCGCCGACGCGGTGCAGCGGCTGCGCTTCGAGCACCCCGGCGTCAAGGTGGTGGTGATGCGCTCGGGCAAGAACCGCGTGTTCTGCGCCGGCGCCAACATCCGCATGCTGGCCGGCGCGAGCCACGCCCACAAGGTCAACTTCTGCAAGTTCACCAACGAGACGCGCAACGGCATCGAGGATTCCAGCGAGAACTCCGGCCAGCGCTTCATCTGCGTCGTCAACGGCACCGCGGCCGGCGGCGGCTACGAACTGGCGCTGGCCGCCGACCACATCATCCTCGCCGACGACGGCTCGGCCGCTGTGGCGCTGCCCGAGGTGCCGCTGCTCGCGGTGCTGCCCGGCACCGGCGGCCTGACGCGCGTGGTCGACAAGAGAAAAGCGCGCCGCGACTATGCCGACTACTTCTGCACCATCGAGGAAGGCATCAAGGGCCGGCGCGCGGTGCAGTGGCGGCTGGTCGACGAGATCGCGCCCAACTCGCGGCTGGAGGCGCGGCTTGCCACCCGCATCAAGGAGTTTGCCGCGGCATCGCGGCGCAACGGCGACGGCGAAGGCGTCA
>JBDHSY010000414.1:0-3294 GCA_039808405.1 Xanthobacteraceae bacterium | reverse complement strand
GCGGACCGGGGCCGGGATGTCGGGCATCCGCGACAGGCCCTCGGTCAGCGCCTTGAAATAGAGCCCGGTGCCGCCGGCAAAGATCGGCAGGCGGTTCATTGCCCGCGCTTCCGCCAGCGCCGCTTCGGCATCGGCGAGCCAGACCCCGGCCGAGCAGTTCTGCGCGGCATCGCGATGGCCGTAGAGCCGATGCGGCACGCGCGCCTCCTCCGCCGCCGTCGGCCGCGCGGTGAGGATGCGCAGGTCGCGATAGACCTGCATGGAATCGGCATTGATGACGACGCCGCCGAGCCTCTCGGCCAGGTCGAGGGCGAGCGCCGACTTGCCGCTGGCGGTCGGGCCTGCGATAAGCAGCGCCTCGACCGGATCCACCCCCGGCCGCCCCTCACCCCGCACGCGCCAATCCCGTTCCATGTCCCTCGTTCCATGTCCCTCGTCGCCACGCTGATCTGCAACCCGGCCGCGCCCGCGCTCGATTCCACCGTCCTCGACGGCGTGTCCGCAGTGCTGCCGGCGGCGGAGCCGGCGCGCTGGCTCGACCCGGAGATCGCCGCCGACATCGCCTTTACCAGCGACGAGCCGGCGGCCGCCATCGCCGCGCGCCTCAACGCGGCGGTCGGCGATCTCGCTATCGATGTCGTGGTGCAACCGCAAGCGGCACGGCGCAAGCGGCTTCTGCTCGCCGACATGGATTCGACCATCATCGGCCAGGAATGTATCGACGAACTGGCCGATTTCGCCGGGCTCAAGGCGCATGTCGCGGCGATCACCGAGCGCGCCATGCGCGGCGAGATCGCGTTCGAGCCGGCGCTGCGCGAGCGCGTCGCGCTTTTGAAGGACCTGCCGCTGTCGGTCATCGACAAGGTGCTTGCCGAGCGCATCACGCTGACGCCCGGCGCGGTCGAGCTGGTCCGCACCATGCGCGCGCACGGCGCCTATACCTGCCTCGTCTCCGGCGGCTTCACGCTGTTCACCGAGAGGGTGGCCGAACGGGTCGGCTTTCAGGAAAACCGCGCCAACACCCTGCTGATCGACAACGGCAAGCTGACCGGCCGGGTCGCCGAGCCGATCCTCGGCCGCGGCGCCAAGCTCTCCGCGCTCACCGAGCTCAGCGAGGCGTTCGACCTCGACACCATCGACACGCTGGCGGTGGGCGACGGCGCCAACGACCTCGCCATGATCGGTGCCGCCGGCCTCGGCGTCGCCTACCACGCCAAGCCGGCGGTGGCGGCGGCGGCCGCCGCGCGCATCGACCATGGCGACCTGACCGCGCTGCTTTACCTGCAAGGCTACGCGCGCGACGAATTCGTCGCCGCCTGATCCGCTTGACAAGCGCCCCGCGCGCAGGCGGAATTGCCCCAACGATAATTTCTCTGGGGAGGGGCAAACATGAAAACGCTTACCATTGCATTCGTCGCCGCCATCGCACTCGCTCTGGCCGGGTGTGGCCGCGATCCCGGGCCGAAAGGCGATCCCGGACCGCAAGGGCCGGCCGGCCCGCAGGGCGCGCAAGGTATCCAGGGCATTCCCGGTCCGCAGGGCCAGCCCGGGCCGCAGGGGCCGCAAGGCGCGCAAGGGGTCCCCGGCCCGAAGGGGGACAAGGGAGACAAGGGCGATAAAGGCGACAAGGGCGAGGCCGCCAATGTCCGCGCCGTCGAGGGCAGCACCTCGGTGAGTTGCGAGGCCAACGAGACGCTGGTGTCGGTGTTCTGTCCGAGCGGCGGCGCGCCGGACGGCGCAACATGCGCCAGCGCTCCGGCCGTCGGCCTCTGCCTGAAGAAAAACTAAAGCCGTTTCCTGTTTGGACAAAAACGCTTTGTCCCGTCATGGCCGGGCGTAGCCGTTCGATAGAACGGCGTTCCAAAGAACGCCTATGCCCGGTCGTCCACGTCTTGCCTCGCTGCAACTCCAAAGACGCGGATACGGCATAAAGCCGGGCATGACGGGTTGCTGCTGCCTTTACCGAACGGCGGCGCGGCGGCCGGCTTACGTCGCGCCAACTCCCGTCACGCACGCTCGCGTCATGCCATGGCGCGGACGACGTGCAGGCCCGCGAACAGCGCACCGAGCGACAGCACGACCGAGGCCGCCATATAGCTCGCCGCGTGCCACATCTCGCCGCGCTGCATCAGCACGTAGGAATCGAGCGAGAACGTCGAGAACGTGGTGAAGCCGCCGCAGATGCCGACGATCAGGAAGGCCCGCACCGCCTGCGAGGCATCCCACTTCAGCGCGAAGGTTTCGGCAAGCGCGCCGATCAGGAACGAGCCCGCGACGTTGATGAAAAGCGTGCCCCACGGAAAATCGAAGCCGAGCAGCCTGCCGGACGCGACGCCCACGAGGTAGCGCGCGACCGAACCCATGGCCCCGCCGATCGCGACCGCAACGATGAGTTGGATATTCAAGACCGATCCTCCCTGCCAAGCAGAGCGTGGGCGGCCCCTCGGCCACCCGCGCGCGGTTTGGTAGGAGTCATCAGCCTTTCGCCCATGCCGGACCGACGGTCCGGGCGTTGCGCGCAAGGCGGTTATCGGGGGAACCCCATCCCCATCAGTTTTGTAGTCTAGGGATAAACGGTTTTGCTGCCAAGTCCGCCCCCAAAGCCCGCCCCCAAAGTCCGTCGCCAGGTAAACGGTCAGGTCCGCGGGGCCGAGGCCGCGCCGTCCGCCTGCCGGCGAAGCGCGCGCGCCGCCGCCACCATGTTGACCAGCGCCGGGCGCACCTCGTCCCACTTGCGGGTTTTCAGGCCGCAGTCCGGATTGACCCAGAGCTGCGCATCGGCAAGCCGCTGCCGCGCCAGCGTGAGAAGCTGCGTCATCTCGTCGGTCGCCGGCACCCGCGGCGAGTGGATGTCGTAAACGCCGGGGCCGATTTCGTTGGGATAGCTGTAGCTTCTGAAGGCGTCGAGCAACTCCATCTTGGAGCGCGAGGTCTCGATGGAGATCACGTCGGCGTCCATCGCCGCGATGGCATCGATGATGTCGTTGAACTCCGAGTAGCACATGTGGGTGTGGATCTGCGTTGCGTCCGCCACGCCCGAGGCGCACAGCCGGAAACACTCCACCGCCCAGTCGAGATAGCTCCGCCACTCGCTGCGGCGCAGCGGCAACCCCTCGCGCAGCGCCGCCTCGTCGATCTGGATCATCGCCGCGCCGGCCTTTTCGAGGTCGATCACCTCGTCGCGAATCGCCAGCGCGATCTGCCGGCAGGCCAGGCTGCGCGGCACGTCGTCACGTACGAACGACCAGTTGAGGATGGTGACCGGACCGGTCAGCATGCCCTTCATCGGCCGCT
>JBDHSY010000413.1:0-3297 GCA_039808405.1 Xanthobacteraceae bacterium | reverse complement strand
TGCGAGGCCGCGTAACCGGTGAAGCCGACACCTGCGCGCCCGTGCGACAAACTATAATTTACTTTGTAAAAATCTGATTTCGGTTTCCCGCGGGCCCAGCCACACGGGTTCGGCACGGACGGCCGCTTGGCGCCAGCCCGCCAAGGCGAGTGCCCCGCGCAAACGGCCCGGGCGCCCCGTCAATCAGCCTGGCCGATCAATCGGATCGAAGATTTGTATTGGACCGGCGATGACCCGCCACGGCAGATAGCCGTGAAGCCGGCGCCGTCGGGGCGCCGGCGTTGTCGTGTGGGACGCCATCGTGTCGAATGCTGTTGAAAACGCCACCGCCGCCTCGATCCGGATATGGCCGGGTCTCGCCATCTCCGCCGCGATCGCCGCGGCCGCCATGGCGCTGCGGCTGATCCCGGGCCTGCAGCTGGTCAGCCCGATGATCCTGGCCATCCTGCTGGCGATGGCGATCCACTATTCCGTCGGCGTGCCGGCGCAAGCGACCCCCGGCATCAAGTTCGCGATGCGCCCGGTGCTGCGGTTCGGCATCGTGCTCCTGGGCTTTCAGCTCACCGTGTCGCAGATCGGCGATATCGGCTGGCCGGCCTTCGCGATGATCGCGGCCGGGGTGTTGATCACCCTCACCGCCACGAAACTGCTGGCCCGCGTGATGGGCGTCGATGCCAAGCTCGCGGAACTGATCGGCACCGGCACCGCGATCTGCGGCGCCTCGGCGGTGATCGCCGCCAACAGCGTGACCCGCGCCAGCGACGCCGACGTCACCTATGCTCTCGCCACCGTGACGCTGTTCGGCTCGGTCGCGATGTTCCTCTATCCCGTTCTGGCCGCGCCGCTCGCCCTCGGGCCCGAGGCCTACGGCCTGTGGACCGGCTCCTCGGTCCACGAGGTGGCGCAGGTGGTGGCGGCCGCCTTCCAGCTCGGCGACCTCTCCGGCCAGATCGGCACCACCGCCAAGCTGAGCCGCGTGCTGCTGCTCGCCCCCGTGGTGCTCGGCCTCGGCTTTCTCGCGGCACGGAACGCCCTCGCCGCCGGCGGGCGCAAGAGCAGCGTGCCGTTTCCGTGGTTCATCGTCGGCTTTGCCGCCGTGGTGCTGCTCAACAGCAGCGTGACGCTGCCGCCCGAAATGAAGCAGGGGTTCGCCTGGCTGACCAGCTTCCTGCTGACCACCGGCCTCGCCGCCATGGGCCTCGAAATCCGTTTCGGCGACGTGCGCTCGCGCGGCCCGCGTCCGCTGCTGCTGGCGCTGGCGTCATGGGTCATCATCGCCGGCTTCAGCTACGCGGTCATCAAGCTGCTGTAACCACGCCGGCGTTCACGACCCGCTCGAAAGGGCGATCAACCGACGGGATGGCTCTCGACCAGCCTGGCGGGTTCGTGGGGTTTTTCGGCCGGCCGATCGCCGTCGGCCGCCTCGGCGACGCAGACGCGATCCCGTCCCGTCTGCTTGGCCTGATAGAGGGCCTTGTCGGCGCGCCGCATCGCTTCGCTCAAGCCCTCCCCGCGCCGCAACGCGCTGACGCCGCCGCTCACCGTAAAGGCGGGCGGATTGCTTTCGGCGTAGCGCGCGGCGGCGATCCGCACCGCCTCGGCGTGCCGCCATGCGCCGTCGGTGCCGGTGCGCGAGAACAGCACCGCGAACTCCTCGCCGCCCATCCGCCCGATGACGGCGGCCTGCGGCACTTCCCTGCGCAACAGTTGGGCGAACCCGCGGATCACGGCGTCGCCGGCCGGATGGCCGTAGGTATCGTTGATCCGCTTGAAATGATCGATGTCGAACATCACCACCGCCATCGGCCCGGCGCTGTCTCCCGCCTTCGCAAGGATGCGGCCACACCGCAGGTCGAATCCGCGCCGGTTCGCCAGCCCCGACAGTTCGTCGGTCTCGGCCGCGCTTTGCGACTCCCGGACGATGCTGTGCAGGGTGAGCAGGAGAAGCAGCAGCCCCGCCGCGGTCAGCAGGATGCCGGTGCTGGCCTGCGACAGCAGCGCATAGACGCTGGTAATATAATCTTGGGCGGTGCGTCCCGAGCCCAGCACGACGGCAAAGAACGGCTTGGCCAAAAAATGCAGTGCGACGATCGCAAACACCGCTCCGGCCGCAATCTGGAGCGGCCGCCGATGGCTGGTGCGCAACAAGATCCAGGCGCAGAGGCCGGACGCGGCCATGAACGGCGCCTGAAACAGCAGTTCATAGGACAGCGTGTTCCTCGCCCCGCCCCAGAGCTGCCAGCGCATGACGACCGCGCCCAGGAATATCGCGGCCATCGCGCCCCATGGCACGGGCCGGCGACAGAGCCCCGCAAGCGCCGCCGCCATCGCCAGCAGCCCGCTGATGAGGCTGAAATAGCTGATGATCATGAACGGCGCCGGCCAGCCCGACAGCGGCAGCAGGAACTCGCTGATCGGCGTCAGCATGCCGATGACGTAGCTTGCGCTGAAGCCGTAGGCGACGCGGTTGGTCGAGTTGCAAAAGGCAATAATGGCGAAGCTGATCGCGAACAGGCCCGCGACCGCGATATTCACCACCAAGGCATAAGCTGCGCCGTGCATGACATGGAACCCGCCTGCACGCCCTTTATGCCAACATTGCGAAGAAATCGTTCATCGCAAATCCGGAAGCCCCGCGCCGGGGTATGCCGGGATTGGCGTCCGGGTAGACTGCAAGGCAGCGGCAAGGCGGCCGCCGGGGCGCGGGCCGGCTACCGCAGGCGGCCGCGCGCGGCGACCGGCAGGGTGCCGACGATGTCCTCGTCCCGCACCATGACCAGTTCATCCACCATGTTGACGACGACGCAGACGTGGTTGGGCACGATGCGGACCACCTCGCCGACCTGCGGTTGCGTCGGGCTCCGCGACAGGTCGAGGAAGCCGTGCTCCTCGGCAAAGCCTCCGATGCGCGCCTGCGGGTAATCGAGGATCGCCCCGAAACCGTCGAGGCCGCCGGTGTCGGCGGTCAGGGTCTTGGAGCCGGCATCGAGGATGCCGCGGTCGGGCGCGGCCCGGCTCACCACCGTCGCATAGACGGTCAGCGCGCAATCGTCCCAGCCGGCGACGCCGGCGGCCACCTGCATGCGGTCGTTGAAGATGTAGGTGCCGGGCCGGTGCTCGGTGGCGCCCTTGAGTTCGCCGAGATGCGGCAGGTTGGGCGAGCCGCCCGTGGAGACGATGGCCGGCGCGAGCCCGGCGTCGCGCAAGCCGGCGGTGGCCGCATCGAGAAAACGCTGCGCCTGCGGCCCGCCGGCCTCCGGCGGATACAGGAAAAACCCCGCGAAGGTCAGCCCCGGC
>JBDHSY010000412.1:0-3309 GCA_039808405.1 Xanthobacteraceae bacterium | reverse complement strand
ATGCCGAACGCCTTGTCGATGGCAAAAGCGATGTCGAGGAAGTCCAGGCTGTCGATCCCCAAGTCGTCGATGGCGTGGCTTTCCGGCGTGATCGTGTCGCGCGGAATGTCGCACGTTTCCGCGATGATATTGGCGACCTGATCGAATGTCGTGGACATCATTAAGCCTTTGATCTCTATGATAAATGTGCCCAAGGCCGGAGGTGTGGGCACATCATTGGGCGATTCGTCGCGAAGGTGGCGGCAAGTGCGTCTGGCCCGTATATCGGAGCGATGCGCCGAGTTCAATGGCAACCGGCCGGGCCGGTTCCCGTCCCGGTGTCGCGGCAGGAGCGTACCACCGGGGCGTGTGCGCCGCGGACAGGCAGGCGCGGCCCGGGCGCCGTCAGGGCAGTTCGGAGGCGACGTTGACGAAGCGCGCCCGCTCCATGGCGCCGTCCCTGTGCGGCGGCGGGATGGCGGCGCAGTTGCGCCGGCCCATCAGCACGCAATCCTGGGCGGCCCGCATCTCGGCGATGCTGAAGGCGAGCCAGATGCCGCTCGCGGTCAGGGCGGCGGTGAAGATGAAGGCCGCGATGTTGACGCGCATGCGGTGGCGGAAATCGTCCGGCGGATCCTCGGCGGCAGGCCGCTCCGGTCCGCCTGCGGGGATGCGGCCGCCGGGCGGGCGATCGGACGTGCGCGGCCGATATCTCAGGACACGACGGTCGGGCTGTGTGATGGCAGCGCGCTGCATCGACATGGGCGCAGTCTAGCGCATCGGAAGCGCGGCGCCCACCATGACGAACCGGCCACGGCGAGGGGCGGTCATGCAGGATCGTCAGGCGGGTTGTCGTCCGGCTTGCGCCGGCGTGGCGCCTCCGGCGAGCCGATCAGGCGCCGTGCCAGCTTTTCCGCCGGCCCGCCGCAGGTGAGCAGCAAAAACGCAATGACCAACGCGGCGAACACCGGCTGCCAGTGGCCGAGGCCGCAGATCACCCCGAGGCAGGCGGTGAACCACACGCAGGCGGCGCTGGTGAGGCCGTGGACGCGGCCGTGATGGCGGCCCTGCACGATGACGCCGGCGCCGAGGAAACCGATCCCGGTCAACAGGCCCTGGATCACCCGGCTGGTGGCATCGGAGACGTGAGGGGTGGCGTCGTCGAGCGCGACGACCAGCACCACCAGCGCCGACGCAAGCCCGACGAGGCCGAGCGTGCGCAAACCGATCGGCTTGTCGTTCAGTTCGCGGTTGAGGCCGACGGCGCCGCCGGCGAGCGTCGCCGCGCCCAGCCTCAGCATGATCTCCGGCCACTCGATCATCGTTCAGCCGGCGTTTCGCGGCAGCCGTCCCATGAGGTAGAATTCGTCGTTGGCGCGCATCGCCGCGACATGGGCGAGACGGTTCGACAGGCCGAAGAAGGCGGTCACCGCCGCGATGTCCCAGATGTCGTCCTGGCTGAAGCCGTGGCCCGCCAGCGTTTCGAAGTCGGCGTCGTCGACCATGTGGGCCTCCCGACAGACCTTGAGCGCGAAGTCGAGCATGGCGCGCTGGCGCGGGGTGATGTCGGCGCCGCGATAGTTGATCGCCACCTGGTCGGCGATCAGCGGGTTCTTGGCGCGGATGCGCAAAACGGCGCCGTGGGCGATCACGCAATAGTGGCACTGGTTGGCCGCCGAGGTCGCAACCACGATCATCTCGCGTTCGGCCTTGGTCAGGCCGCTGTCCTTTTCCATCAGCGCGTCGTTCATGGCGAAGAACGCCCGGAACTCGTCCGGGCGATGGGCCAGCGCGAGGAACACGTTGGGAACGAACCCGGTCTTCTCCTGCACGGCGAGAATGCGCGTGCGGATATCCTCCGGCAGGGATTTGAGCGACGGCACGGGAAAGCGGCTGATCGGCGGCTGGGTCATGAACGGGCATCCGGTGAACTGGCTGAAGCGGAGTTTAGCCAGTTTGTCGGCGGAAAGGCGAGGGCGACGTTGGCCCTGAGCGCTTGCGTCAACGCAGCGGCTTCTTCAGGAGCTGGAAGCGGTCGGGATCGAGCCCGAGCGAGGGTTGCAGCATCGGCGGGCTGAGCGGCGGCGCCGACACCCGTTCGTCCGGACCGCCTTCGCTCGAAAGCGCCGCCGTCTTTCGCGACGAGGCGCCGCGCCAGCGCTCGACCACGGCGCGGATGAAATCGATGTCGTGCCGGCCCGACATCGGCACCGCGCCGACCATCGTGGCCTCGCCGCGCGGCAACTGGTGCGACGGCACGTCCTTGAAGCGCAGCCGGGTCGGCAGCGCCACGCCTTCGCCGAACGCCAGCACCTCGCGGGTGCCGAGCGAAGGCAGGAACGACAACAGGTTCGCGGCGGCATCCGGCGCGGCCGAGCGCAGCAGCGCCTGGTCGCGGTCGTTGGCGAGGCGCATCGCGAACAGCGTCGAGCATTGCGACATGATGGTGGCGTCGAGCTCCGCCGGACGCTGCGTCACGAGGCCGAGATAGACGCCGTATTTGCGGCCCTCCTTGGCGATGCGCGACACCGCCTTGCGGGTCGGGCCGAAGCCGGCGTTGCGGTCGGCCGACGCATAGCGGTGCGCCTCCTCGCAGACGAACAGCAAGGGCGAGGCGCCGTCGCTCCACAGGCCGAAGTCGAACGCCATGCGGCACAGGACCGACACCACCGAGTCGATCACCTCGACCGGGAAGCCCGCCAGTTGCATCACCGTCATCGGCTTGCCGTGGGTCGGCATGCGGAACAGGTGACTGATGACCTCGGCCATGGTGTCGCCGCCGAGATTGGCGTTGTCGAACATGAAGGCGTAGCGCGGATCGTTGCGCACCGTCTCGATGCGCCCGATCAGCCTGTGATAGACCATGCGCGAGGTGCGGTTTTCGAGCTTGCCGAGCCGGTCGTCGATCTGGGCGATGAGGTCGACGAGACGGTACGGCACCGGAGCGTCGAGCGCGAAGCCGATCTCGAGCGCCTCGGGAGGCACGAACCGCGCGCCCCTGCGGTAGCGCGTATAGAGCGACTTGGCGATCGGGATCACCTCGGTGAGAATCTCGAGCTCTTCCGGCTCGCCGGGGCGGCGGCCGAACAGCACGTCGACGAATTCCTCGAAGTTGAACAGCCAGAACGGCAGCTTGAGATTGTGCGGCGTCAGCACCTGGGCCTGCTCGCCGAAGCAGCGGCCGTATTCGTTGTGGACGTCGAGCAGGAAGATGCGCAGTTCGGGGTAGGCCTGCAGCATGCCGTTGAGCAGCAGCGACACCCCGGTCGATTTGCCGACGCCGGTCGAGCCGAGCAGCGCAAAATGCTTGCACAGCATTTCGTTGGCATC
>JBDHSY010000411.1:0-3312 GCA_039808405.1 Xanthobacteraceae bacterium | reverse complement strand
GATGTTCTTGACCGGCTTCCTGTCGGCGGTGCGCCAGCCGTTCTTCTTCCAGCCGTGGATCCAGCTCGAGATGCCGGAGCGCAGATACTGGCTGTCGGTGTAGAGATCGACCGAGCACGGCTTCTTCAGCGCTTCCAGCGCCGTGATGGCCGCCAACAGCTCCATGCGGTTGTTGGTGGTCATCGCCTCGCCGCCGCTCAGCTCCTTCTCGATGCTACCGAAGCGCAAAATGGCGCCGAAGCCGCCCGGCCCCGGATTGCCCGAGCAGGCGCCGTCGGTGAAGATGGAGACGGTCGGTGCCGCGCTCACGCGGTCTGTCCCGATTGCGCGACGCCATAGTCGCGCACGGTTGCGACGCTCTGGTGGAAGCGCAGCTTGCGGGCGTATTCGAGCGGGTCCTTGGGCTTGACCAGCGCGCCCGGCGGCACGTCGAGCCAGTCCACCAGCCGCGTCAGCAGAAAGCGCAGCGCCGCCCCTCGTGCCAATAGCGGCAGCGCGTCGCGCTCGGCCGCCGACAACGGCCGCGCCCGCTCGTAGGCGTCGAGGAAGGCGCGCGCCTTGGTGACGTTGAAGGCGTGGTCGGGCTCGAAACACCAGGCGTTGAGACAGATCGCCACGTCGTAGGCGAGCACGTCGTTGCAGGCGAAGTAGAAGTCGATCAGGCCGGACAGCCGGTCGCCGATAAACAGCACGTTGTCGGGAAACAGGTCGGCATGGATCACGCCGGCCGGCAGGTCGCAGCGCCAGTTGCGTTCGAGATGGTCGAGTTCGTCGGCGATCAGCCTGCGAAGCCCCGGCTTGACGCCGTCGGCACGGTTCTCGGCCGACAGAAACAGCGGCCGCCAGCTTTTGACAGACAGCGCGTTGGCGCGCCGCATGCCGAAGTCGAGGCCGGCGATGTGCATCTTCGCCAGCGCCTCGCCGACCGCGGCGCAATGGGTGGCGTTCGGCCGGCGCGGCCACACCCCTTCGAGAAAATCGATGATCGCCGCGGGGCGGCCGGCCAGTTCGCCGAGCACGGTGCCGTCGCGGGTCTCGACCGGCTGCGGACAGGTAATGCCGCGCGCGGCGAGATGTGCCATCAGGCCGAGGAAGAACGGCAGATCGGCGCTCGCCACCCGCCTTTCATAGAGGGTGAGGAAGAACGAACCTTGCGAGGTGCGCAACAGGAAGTTGGAGTTCTCGACGCCCTCGGCGATGCCCTTGTAGGACAACAGCTCGCCGATGTCGTAGCCGCCGAGAAAGTCCGCAAGCTCCTCGGCGGAGACATCGGTATAGACGGCCATTTATAACCTGTTCAGCTCGCCCTATTCGGCCGCGCGTTCGGGCCGCAACGGGCGCGGCAGCGGGAAGAACTCGTTCTCCTCCGCGGCCGACACGGTTTCCACCTTGAGTTCGAAACGCTCGGCGAAGGCGTCCATGATCTCCTCGACGATCACCTCGGGCGCCGAGGCGCCGGCGGTGATGCCGAGGCTCTTGATGCTGGCGAAGCGGTCCCAGTCGATGTCGGCGGCGCGCTGCGCCAGCACGGTCAGCGGGCAGCCCTCGCGCTCCGCCACCTCGCGCAGCCGCTGCGAATTCGACGAGTTGGGGGCGCCGACCACGATCAGGGCATCGACCACCGGCGCCACCTTCTTGACCGCCAGCTGGCGGTTGGTGGTGGCGTAGCAGATATCCTTCTTGTGCGGGCCGTTGATGTCGGGAAAGCGCCGGCGCAGCACCGCGACGATCTCGGCGGTGTCGTCGATCGACAGCGTGGTCTGGGTGACGAAGGCGAGGTTGCCGGGATCCTTCGGCACGTAGTTTTCGGCGTCCGCCGCGGTCTCGATCAGCGTCACGGCGCCGGGCGGCAGCTGACCCAGCGTGCCGACCACCTCGGGGTGGTGGGAATGGCCGATCAGCAGGATTTCGCGGCCGCGCTTGAAGTGGATCGCCGCCTCGCGGTGGACTTTTGTGACCAGCGGGCAGGTGGCGTCGAGCGAGAAGAAGTTGCGCTGCTCGGCCTCGGACGGAACCGATTTCGGCACGCCGTGGGCGGAAAACACCACCGGGGCGTCGGTGTCGGGGATTTCCGCCAGTTCCTCGACGAAAATGGCGCCCTTGGCGCGCAGGCTGTCGACGACGTAGCGGTTATGCACGATCTCGTGGCGCACGTAGACCGGAGCGCCGTAAAGTTCCAGCGCCTTTTCAACGGTATCGATGGCCCGGACCACCCCGGCGCAGAAGCCGCGGGGGGAGCACAGGACGACTTTCAGGGGCGGTTTGGCCTGCATGTCGGGGATCCCGGACCGAATCTC
The DNA here is from genome assembly GCA_039808405.1 of Xanthobacteraceae bacterium. Classification (GTDB taxonomy): domain Bacteria; phylum Pseudomonadota; class Alphaproteobacteria; order Rhizobiales; family Xanthobacteraceae; genus PRO6. The sequence continues at coordinate 1,015 of JBDHSY010000411.1, read as the reverse complement.
CCGGACCGGCGGGCAGGGAACGGTCGTTTCACCAGCAATTGGGCGAGCTTTGCGGCCCTGTCAAGGCCGCCTCTTGCGCCCCATTGCGCCGATCCGGGGGGCAAGCGTATATAAGGGCAGAATCCCGTCATCGTCGAGTGACCCGACGGCTTCGCCTCCTGACACGAGGTGGGCGAGGCACAAAGGAGATTTGCCATGAGCAATGCGCCCCTGATGCCGAAAGCGACCGCGGTCTGGCTGGTCGACAACACGGCGCTGTCGTTCGACCAGGTCGCCGACTTCTGCAAGATGCACCCGCTGGAGGTGCGCGCCATCGCCGACGGCGACGCGGCCCAGGGCATCAAGGGCATGGACCCGATCTCGACCGGCCAGTTGACCCGCGAGGAAATCGAGCGCGCCGAGAAGGATCCGGACTATCGGCTCAAGCTCAGCGAGACCAAGGTCCGCCTGCCCGAGGCCAAGAAGAAGCGCGGCCCCCGCTACACCCCGGTGTCGCGCCGCCACGAGCGGCCGAGCGCCATTTTGTGGCTGGTGCGCAACCATCCCGAACTGAAGGACGCGCAGATCATGCGGCTCGTCGGCACCACCAAGACGACGATCGCCAGCGTGCGCGACCGCACCCACTGGAATGCGTCCGCGCTGACCCCGATGGACCCGGTGACGCTGGGGCTGTGCTCGCAGATCGAACTGGATTTCGAGGTGCAGCGCGCCGCCAAGGAGAAGCCGACCACGCAGCAATACGGCGGTGCGACGCTGCTGCCGGCCTCCGAGACCACGCGCAAGGACGAGGACGGAGCGCCGGCCTCGGCCAGCGGCGACGATCTCAACGTCGATGCGGTGTTCGCCAAGCTGAAGACCATCGGCGGCAAGAAGGCCGACGACGAGGAATAGCAGTTAGAGCATGGTCCCGAAAAGCCTGCCCTCGGGCTTGACCGGTTCGCGTGAAGAGGACACGTCAAAACATTAGCTAGCGCGCGATTCGATCGGATTGAGCGGCGATCGCTCCCTCTGTCAT